>JAJDVJ010000038.1 GCA_022826205.1 Silicimonas sp.
GGTATCGAACTGCGATGCAATGGTCGGGTCGGTCAGGTCGCTGAGCGACGATATCCCGGTCCTTTCCTGCGTGTCCTTGGTCGCGCAGATGTGCTGCTCCGCCAGGACGGCATTCGGATTGAACGTCACGGTGCCCTTTTCGATCACGAACGTGTCGTGCAGGTTCTGCTGGTTCGGCAGCCAGACTTCAGGGTGCACGTGCATGGCGCCGGAATCCATCGCCTCGAAGATCACCGGGTTCGAACCGTTCTGCAGCTCGACGGACAGACCCAGGTTCTCTTCCAGCGCAACTTTCAGGATGTGCGCCGTTCCACGCACGGATGCCCAGTTCGGCACGCCGATGATGACGTCGTCCGCAACCGCCGCGCCAGCGCCGCCGAAGAGTGCCGTTGCCGCAATGAGTGTCTTGAGTTTCATCTGATCTTCGCGCTGGAACCCCCGGCGTTCAGGCCGGAGACGAAAGCGCGCCCCTTTGCTGTTTGTGTTGAAACGGGACGGGCGAACCACCGCCCGCCCCGAAGGCGAGTCGCCCCGCCTGGACAGAAAGACCGTGATACAGCTTTCGCTGCCATGCGGCCTGCGTCGCTCTCGGGGTCGCAAGCGCTTCCCCGTTAACGCAGCCCGAAGGCGGGCTGCCCTCGCACAACTTGATCACCCGCATTCCGATTCGCCAAGTCTCGTGCCTCAACCTGTGTGTCTGTTGACGAAACTTCCGAAGCCAGGAACCGGAAAAGCATCCCAAGACCCCAAGGCGTGCCCTTGACGTTTGGTTCAAGGCAAACTGGATCATGGCCTCCTTTCCTGTACTGGTCAGCGCTGGCCTTCGGGGAATCAGCCCCCTCAAGCCTCTCTGGGAGAAGTCGCTGACACATCGTCTCGTTTCAGCGCTTGGCAAAGGCAATGGACGCCGCCGCCGCCAAGCGTGAACATCGACATGTCCGGATCGTAGACATCAAAACCCATGGCACGCAAGCGCTCATTAAGATTCCTGGAACCCGCCATGGACAACACCTTGTCGTTTCCGAGCGCGACGAGATTGACGCCCAGGTTCCTGGCCTCGGCATACCCCACATCAACCAGTTCGGTGCCCCAGCCACGAATGATCTCGACCAGCCAGGGCTCCATCGCTTCGACACATGCAACAGCAAGCTTGTTCGCCAGGGGGACGATCAGGCCGTCCATGTGGACGAATTCCCGGCTGATTGGAGCCACCAAAGCTTCCCAGCCTTCGGCTTCGACAAACTGTGCGACCTGCTCGGCGCCCTCTTTCTCCGAGCGTTCGCCGCAGTAGCCTATCAGGACCCGGCCAGGTTCGATGATGTTGAAGTCGCCGCCCTCGAAATGACCTGCGGTCGCGAAATTCCAGATTGGAATGTCGTTCGCCTGATAGAATCGAATTGCCGACACGTAGTCCGCACGCCGGACCTTGAGCTGCATGTGACAGATCAACGCACCCCACGGCGTCATGGCCGAACTGTCGCGCGCGAAAAAGTTGCGGTGCAGCACCGGATCGCTTTCCAGGTAGTGGCAAGTGACGCCGTTCTCTTCGTAGATCGATACCATTTCAGCATGTTGGGCCATCGCGATCTGAAGGTCGAACCTGACCCCTGTGCGATGCGCATTCGCCAAAGTTCGACCGATCAGTGGCCCGGCCTCAACCCACTTGTAGTAGTCCGGCTGACCCAGAAGCACATGCCGCAAGGGACCGTGGTCATTCGTGATCCCCCAGATCGGGGAAATGGTTGCAGATTGGAGCATTAGAAACATCCGCCATGTCGCGAAAACCTGGACGCAGTAACGCTCTGGTCTCGTCAGAGTCAACCATTGCTGCGGAACAAGCCGCGCCAAAATCTCCCATCTCCCATGCTGACCTACATGTCCGCTGCAAGCAGACACGACCGAATTTACGGTGACCGATGACGGCACGGACGAGCCACATTAGTCGGTGGTTGTCGAACTCGTTACGCTGCCAAACGGCACCGCGGCGGAACGACGAGATTGAGATCACAATCGCCTACAACGACGCGACGCAGGTGGCCTTGGCGGGGCGCCGGAGGATGTCATAGAGGGTGCGGACAAGACATTCACGGTGATCCTGGGGGCGGCCTCGCGGACGGGAGGCGCTGGCGGTTCCGCTGACATTTGCCGATGTTCCGACGCTGGCCGGACTACTCGGCAAAGATTGGCGCACGGGGGTGGATCGATGATATTCGTCGGAGACCCCTCCCGGGAACGGAGCGGCGGAAGCCACACCGCAGCGAAGGCCGCGCTTCGGTTTTCTTCATTGGCGGGCGGCCCGCCCTTGGGGCAGACGGCAACGGCTGCCAGCCCCGTCTCTATGCAAAAAGAGGCGCGAGGGCCAAGACCGACACGAAGCTCACCCCGGACGGGCTGCCGATCCATAGCTTCATGACTTTGCTCGCCGATCTGGCCACACTGACGTTGAACGAGGTGACGCTGCCGGGCAGCCTGGACCACGCCTTCCCGCTGATGGCGAAGCCGACGGAACTGCAGAACCGCGCGTTCGAACTGCTGGACATCGACCCGGCCAAGGATGTTGCCATGTAAGCGACAGGATGAATCCCCCGGAATCCGCCCTTGGCCCCTTTGTTTGCGAAGGATTCCTGTTTGAACCCTAGATGAAGATCCGACTAAGGTGCGGCCTCATTCAGCGCCGAGATTAACCCCTTCTACGGCGGAGCGTCCTGCGTGCGGCACATCCGGCCTGGCCTCGGCGACGGGCACGGCGTGGAATTTCATCGGAAGCGCGCGGAGAACGGCATTGGCCTGCTTTCGCCAAAAGGGCGCGGACAACCTCATGAAGTAACGGCGGCGACGGTCCTGCCGATAGTCAAGCTGATCGACCGCATACTGCATGTGCCCCAACCTAGGCAGCCCGCTATTCCATTACATAGCCAAGCGCACGATAGCCAACTCGTCGCTTGGCGGCCATTCTCGACAGGACAGGCACAGAACTGTCGACATAGTCGACCACCAGAGCGTCCTTCTTTCCATCATGTTGTCGATGCAACCTGCCAACATATTGCGCCAACGTACCTTTCCATGCGATTGGCATTGTCAGGAACAGGGTATCGAGCCGGGCGTCATCAAAGCCCTCTCCGATATAGCGCCCAGTCGCGAGGATCAGCCGCTCCTCCCCGTCATCGACCTTCAACGCGGCATGCGCAGCTTTCCGGTCTTTCGCGGACATTCCTCCACGGAACACAACTACGTTTCTTGCAAACCGCGAGAACCGTTGCTGAAGGTATTCGAGGTGATCCTTCCGCTCGGTCAGTACGATCGGAGATCGTCTTGCCTCCAGTGAATTCAGCACATCATCGAAGATCAGGTCGTTTCGACTGCTGTCCGCCGCCAGAGCGGCGTAAATCGCGGGCATGGACGGGCGTTCGGTCATGGCCAAGTTCTCAGGCAAATTAAACGCTGTGTAACGCTCTCGGGCACGATGCAGAATGCCGCTTTGCACAGAGTGCGATCTTGCATCCACACGATGCCGTACAGGCCCGCACTGCATGAATATAATGGGATGATGCCCATCCTTTCTGACGACTGTGGCCGACAATCCAGTGACATAACGCGCCTTAGATCTTCGGGCGACAAGTTCAAAACTCGCAGCGGATATGTGATGACATTCATCGACGATCAGATTTCCGTAATCCGCAACGATGTCGTCTACCTCGCCTTTGCGGACCAGACTCTGCATCAGCGCCACATCGATCACACCGGTCGGCTTGCGTTTTCCGTCCCCGATGGTCCCGATCTGCTTCGGGTCGATTTCGAGGAAGGAGCCCAGCCGCTCGACCCATTGGCTCAGGATTTCCCGACGGTGGACCAAGACAAGGGCATTGCACGCACGATGCCCGATAAGGGCCGAGGCCACGACGGTCTTGCCGAATGCGGTCGTGGCGGCAAGCACGCCGTTGTCGTGCTTGGCCAGTGCATCGAACGCGAGCGATTGCTGTTGGCGAAGTTCGCCACGAAAAAGAACCGACTCCGGCAACGGGGTTCCGTCGACACGCAAGTCACCTAGATCCAAACTTGCGCCGTAGCTGGACAACAACCCGATGGCTTCGTCGTAGCAGCCGCGCGGCAAAGCAATGTGCCGCGGATGAACCTCGGCGCAAGACACAATTCGAGGTTTGCCAAATGTTGAGAACCGCATCGCCTGTGCACGATAGAATTCGGGGTTGGGGAATGCGGCCAGACGCATCAGTTGAGCAACGATGGCGGAAGGAAGTTCCGTTCGGTCAACATAAATCTGATCGGCGATCGTCACCTTGACCTTCTGCGGCAGGATTACATCAGGGCGACGTGACGCGTTGCGGCGCGAAGGACGCATTTTCCAGGGCTCGTCTGCATGTTCGTCATCCACAGGCGTTCGTACGCCGAGCACCCGGCCAGACAATTCCGCAGATTGGGCGAGATCGTGAACAGCTTCGGCAGACAATCTTGGGAAGGATGACAAGAAGGCCCACTGGTCATCGTAAGGACTCATCTCCGTGTCTACAAAGACGCTGTTTCCGAACTTGCGCGCCTTATGCTGGAGCGGCAATGCAATCAGGTTCCCAAAGCCGCCAAGAGGTATGGTGTCCTGGCTTGGGAAGAGGCGGTCATAGGAGGTGAATCCAATTTCCGGTCGCCTCTCCATTGCTTCCGTGATCAAGGCCGATCCAAACTGGCGCGCGACCCGGCCTGACACCGGCTCCGAAAAGAAGACCCAGACATGGCCCCCATTCCCTGATCTTGATCGCTCCAGCCCTGCAGGCACGGCCTTTGCCCGACAGGTCTCGATCAATGCACTGGCGTCATCCGCCCACGACGCCTTGTCGAAATCGACCGCCAGAAACCAGCATGTGTCGTCCTGCAGCAACGGATAGACGCCAGCGACAAAATTTCCGTCCTGGCCGCCACGCAAGTGCCTTTCAATGACGCCTGCGTCCGGTGGAACGAACTTCTGGTGAGAGCATTCTCGACACTTGACCCTCGGCTTGCCGCAAATGCCCTTAACCCACTCATTGAAACAGGCGGGTGAATATCCGGATCGGCCACTCCGGCTGCTTTCCCACCGCACAGGAAACACGTCGGGCCGACCGGCAAAAAGGCGGCAGAACAATTCAATTTTCTCACGCGATGACGAGTTGTTCGTGACAGGAGCACTATCGGGGGCGGGTCCGTTCGCGACTGGAGCGCGTTCAGAGGCCAGCCGAACCTCAAGAGCTTCCAGTTCACGCTGAAGCTGGCTCCTTTCGGTGTCCAGACTGGCTAAACGCTCTCGGACTCGTAGCAAGTCTGCAGTTGTCTTGTCTCGGTTCTCCAACATTTCTGGCCAGTCATGCCGAACAGAAGGCCCCCTGTGATCTGTCGCTTGGCAACCGTTCGTCCAGGATCGCCTCAATCCGCGCGAGCGAGGCGGTGTTCACCTGGACCTGATCCCGGACGGAACCGATCTCCGCGTAGAGAACGCCGGCCACGGCGACCCCCAGCGCGGTCAGTCCGCCGATGATCCACATGATCGTGGCCCGCTGGAAACCATGGTCGGCGACAGGCCGAACCGCGTTGAAGCGCTTTTCCAGCCATGCCAGCTGCTCCGGCGTGAAGCCGTGTTTCGCCGTTTCAGCCATCGATCCGACCACCGTCGATCATGTCCGGCTTGTAGCGTCACTGGCCCGTTCATGCAAGCAGGGCATAGATCACGGGCGCGTCGTTGCGGCAATGCAGGCCGAAGAATCCCGCCGCGCCGCGTGAGCGCCTTGATGCAAATCGATGATGCAGCATTCACCGTTCTTGACAGGTATCGGCACTGGTTCGCGACAGGACCCTCCTGATCGGGAAGGTCGCCCTACGGGGCTTGAGGACGCGCTCCGACCTGGACATATCCGGTTTGGCGTCAATGATCACGGACTCGAGTCAGACGTCATGCATTCGCGGTCCTCGCTTTGCGGCGTACACATTGATCCGGTTCCGGAGAGCTGCATCCCGGAATGATGACTGACATCGCAGCCAATGTCCGGTTTCATCCGAAGGTGGAACTGCCTGTCGGCACCAGGCTTCGGGAACCGCTTCAAGTCCGGAAAATTCCGAGTTGCGTTTCGGGCAATGGACATTTTGCATGAAACGGATACCGAGACGCCAATTGCGTCATCGCTAACAGAGAGATCCGGATGGCAACGAAAGTCAACCTCGGAAAGCTGTCCGAACAGGCATTCAAGGAATTGAAGCAAGACCTCGCGGTCCGTCCCGTCTTCCACCAGATCGAGGAACGGATCGAGGCGCACATCTTCGTCTCGTTCATCGCCTACTGCCTGCTGGTGACCTTGAAGAACATCGCCCGCCGGCGCGCCGACGGTCTGACCCCGCGCGCCATCATGGAGGCGTTCGGCACGATCCAGATGGTGGACGTGCACCTGCCCACCACCGATGGCCGCCACCTTGTCCTGTCGCGCTACACCAAACCCAGGAAGGAGCACGAGCTTCTGCTGCACCAGCTCGGCATGACCCTGCCCGCCCAGAGCGCGCCGCGACTCTCTTCGTGACGGCATTGCGCCCGCAATCCGTCGGGCGTCGTGTAGTGCCGACCTTTGGGGGTCGGGTTCAGGAATATCAATGGGTTAGGGACCTCAAGACCCGCGAGTTGCGGAAGTCGGGTTAGGAAACGGGCAGATTTGGCGTTGCGGACCTGCTGGTGATCACGTGAAGTAAACCAGAGGGAAGGAGAGGCAGACTTTGCTGCGCATTATGGGTCGAAGTTAGGAGCCGTGCCGTCTTGGGCCTGAGCCTCTTCGAATCGCTGCGCCGGGCACGGGCATTGGTTGGACTGGCAAGGCATCGCCAGGCTTGCAACCTTGATCGCCCCGCACCGCCGATGTCGCGGTCTCCGTGCAAGATTCGTGTGCCTTGTCATCACGGCACCGCGAAGTCTTGCGCCATCACGGCGAGAGGGATAAAGCCTCGCTGACATTAACCCATTGTCAATCGGCTTGCCACAAATCGGGAGTGAGAAATGAGCAACAAGCAGGCACTTGCGCACGCCTATGAAGGTATCTCGAAATCAGCAGAGGACTTTGCGCGGCTGGGCATGAAACCCGGCAACGTTCCCGAGGCCTGGGAAGACGGGATGCGCACCGATCCCGTTCAAACGAATTACGAATGGTGGTATTTCGACGCCCATCTGGACGACGGCTCGACCCTCGTGGTCGTTTTCTTTCCCAAGCCCATGGCTCCGATGCGAAAGGGGCTGGCACCGATGATCAACATCGAGTTCGACCGCCCCGACGGTTCTTCCTACAAGCGCGACATCAAGTTCAAGGCGGAAGAATTCTCCGCCGCGAAGGACAGATGCGACGTGAAGATAGCCCGGAACCATTTCCGCGGCGACCTCGAGCGCTACGAAATTCACGTGAAAGACGAGCGCATCGACATAACGCTGGACGTGACACGCACCACGGAGAGCTGGCGCGCCGATACCGGGCACCAGTTCTTCGGCGAGGAAAGGGACGTCTTCGGCGCCTGGCTCGTGCCGGTGCCACAGGGCCGGGTCAAGGCGAGGATCGCGCTCGACGGCAAGGAGGAGGTGCTTGAAGGATCGTGCTATCACGATCACAACTGGGGCAATGTCAACATGATGGAGGTGCGCAACCATTGGTACTGGGCGCGCACGGAGCTCGGTCCCTACACCGTCGTGGTCGCCGACATGGTTGCCGACGAGAATTACGGCTACGCCACGACCTTCAACTTCTATCTTGCCCGTGACGGCAAGACGGTAGCCGACGACCGCGACCGGCTGGATGGCTACCGCAGTTCGCCTAGACTGCAAGCCGACTTCGGCAAGCCGATGAGCGACAACCTGATGTATGTCTACGGCGGCCCCGAGGACGAGGTGAGCTATGTCTTGACGCTGAGGAAGGACCGGAACGTCACCGCGTTGGACCTGCTCGGCAAGGCCATCCACAACCGTTACCTGTTGAGCCTGGTCAAGCTGTTCACTGGCAGGAGCAGCGCCTACTACCGGATGATCGGCGAGGCGAGGCTCGACGTCTACCACAAGGGCAACCTTGCTGAATCCCATGTCAGCGACAAGGCGATCTGGGAACTCATGTATTTTGGTGACCCGATCGGCGCAAAATGAGCCGACGGGGCATTGATCGGAACGGCGGTGCCATCTTTCCGGCCCGCCGACTTGATGATAAAAGGAGTGTCCGATGACCTTCAAGCGTTTGCTGGCCGGCCTGCTGGCGATCATCGTGCTTGCGACTGGAACGGCATGGCTCTTTCGGGACCATATCGTCGAAGCCGTCTTCGCGAACTTCGTGCGGAACAATCTAGGTGTTGACTTGCGGGACACCCTGCCGGACGGGCTGCACGTGCTTTTCTGCGGCACCGGCTCTCCCATGCCCGACCCGACCCGGACGAGCACCTGCAACGGCGTGATCGCCGGCACCCGCGTCTTCGCCGTCGACATCGGTGCCGGCGGCGTGCGCAACCTGATCCTCGGCCAGTTCCCCGTCGGCGAGATCGAAAGGGTCTACGTGACCCACCTGCACTCCGACCACATAGAGGGGCTTGGCGAAGCGATGATCCAGGCGTGGACCATCGGCCGGCGCACGAGTCCGCTTCCCGTTTCCGGTCCCGAAGGCGTGGAAGCGACGACCGAAGGCTTCAACATGGCCTTCAGCCCCGACCGCGACTACCGCATGGCCAACCCGTCGGCATTGATCGACGCGAACGGCTACGGCCTCGACGCCACGACCATTGTCTTGAATGGCGAAAGTTCCGTGGTCCTGGACGAGGGCGACCTGAAGGTCACGGCGTTCAGAGTGAGCCACCAGCCTGCCGAGCCCGCCTTCGGCTACCGGTTCGACTACAAGGACCGCTCCGTCGTCTTCAGCGGCGACACGGCCTATGATCCCAACCTGGTCCGCGTCTCGGCCGGTGCCGACCTGCTTGTCCACGAGGCTCTTTCAGCAAGGATGATGGCCGTCCTCAATCGCGTGGCCATGGAAAGCGGCGAGCCCGATATGGGGGACGTCGCGGGGGACGTGCTGAGCTACCACACCACGCCCGAGGATGCCGCACGGGCGGCGCGGGAGGCCGGCGTTCGGGAGCTGATGTTGAACCACCTTATCCCGCCGGTGCCCAGCAGGCTTCTCCACGGCCTGTTTCTCGGAGATGCATCGCGGAGATTCGATGGAAGGATCACGCTCGCGGAAGACGGAATGGTCGTCAGCCTGCCGGCCGGAAGCGATGACGTCGTGCATCTGGAATGAGGGTTCCCTGAATCCGAAAGAACCGAAGGAAGGTTTGGCAAGGTCAGTGGACCGTTGGCCCCGTTGCAGCCTGGACTTTCTGGCTGGCTGACAGCGATGCAGCGGTGACTGCCGTGCGGCAGGATTCGGCGTGGAAGCAGCATATGCGTACGCTGCCCCAGTGCCCGGCGGCCACCTTTCGTACGCGTGCCAAGAACTTGCTTTGTTAAACTTTGCAATTTCCAGATCGGCGTTCTAGAAGGCTGGCATGAAAGCGCAAAGCCATACTAGGAGCATCTCACGGTCCCTTCCGATCGCCTTGCTGCGCGCGAGAGAAACCGTCATGGCGCCGGTTCGGGACATGTTGCAAGGCATTCAAATGACCGAGCAAAAGTGGAGAGTCCTGCGCGTTCTTGATGAGTTTGGGGAAGTGGAACAGAGTACCATCGCCAAGGAGGCGTGCCTTCTGCTTCCCAGCCTCACCCGCATTCTGCGCACGATGGAATCCGAAGGTCAGGTCACCCGCCGTCAAGACAGCCACGACAAGCGTCGCACAATGGTCCGGATCACCGGTGAAGGGCACCGGATATTTGAGGAGAACCGCTTGGTCTCGCACGAAATCTATGCCAACATCGAAGAGCAAATGGGCCGGCACAAGCTGGATCGGTTGCTCGACTTGCTGGAGGAGTTGCGTTCGGTCAAGTTCTGACCTTGCGGATTGAAGCGACGCAGCATGCGTGGTGACCGAAATTTTCGGTCCAGTGATGAAGACCTTGCCCGTTCTCCTAGTTCTGAAAGCGATGGTCCTCGGCAGCCATTGAAAGGGCTCAGGAACAGCCAGTTGTCCATGACGTCGTTGACCTGCCGAAGGCGGTCGCAAGTCCTGTTTCCAACGTTTCCAGCTGACCGTGTCATGCGGTTCAGGAACGATCAGGCCGAGGCCGTTCAGCCGCGACCTGCGGGACCATTGCCTTCCGTGAATGAATGAACCGAGGATCCGCAGATGCGTGAATGCAGAACCTGCCGGGTCTCAGCGTCGGCATCCAGCCGACAGCAGCGATGCCGACGCCCACTCCGGACCAAGCGCCCCGGTGACCGCTTCGGACTGATCCGAGTCGAAGCCATTGGTTTCGCTGGGCACTTCGCCGCAAGAGTATCGAAAGCTGCAACCGCCTTGGCGGGGCGTCAGCACTGCCTCCGTGCTGCTTCAACGGTCCGTTGCCGTCTTTGGCAACTTGATGAGAGATTGCCATGCGTTGCGGGCTCCGCTGACAGGCCTCGAATGATCCGGAACATCGGCTTGAAGGCGAGGTCCCGCCTCTGCCTCGGCAGCGACCATGTCATCCGAACATGTGCAGGGAAACTCCGATTTGCTCGCCAGAATTGCGGCCGAACTTGCAGGTGGCCGATGTGACGACTAGCCGCTCCCCGACCGTGAGCTTGTGAAAGAGGCAGAAATTTCAATCAATTAAGATCAGTTCCGCGTGTTATTTTCCTTCATGGACACGAAACGCTTGACAAAATATAGTTAACAAAGCAACCTTATATCAGTCAACCTGGTCCTGATGGAGGCTAGATGGACCGATCATGGGAGGAAAAAATGAAGAAGTTCCTGACAGCCGCGGTTCTTGCGGTCATTGCAACGGCCGCATCGGCCGAATATCCGGAAAAGCCCGTGACTTTCGTGGTTCCGTGGCCCCCAGGGGACTTGGAAGACGTATTGACGCGCCTGATCGCGGATGAATTTCAGGCCATGTATGACGTCCCCGCAGCCGTGGTGAACAAGCCCGGAGGAGGAGGAGGCCCGTTCCCGGGCGCAGTGGAAGTCGCAACAGCCCCCGCGGACGGCTACACGGTCGGATCCTTCGTGACCGACGTTCCAATCGGAGGGCCGGAAATCGGCATTCCGGAGTTGTCACCAAACCCGTTCGAGCCGATCGGCATCTTCATGACTTATCCGTTCGTGATCGCGGCCTCGGGCGATGCGCCCTATTCGGATTGGGAGGGTCTTGCGGCATATGCCAATGAGAACGACGTGGCACTGGGCCATTTCGGCTCATTCCTGCCTCCGACGCAGGTCACCTTCGCAGCCGCGATCAACAGCGGGTTCGACTTCGCAAGCGAAGCAGCCTTTGACGCGCTGGACTGCAACACGCTGGCTTCTGGCGACGTAGACGTGATCAACACGACCCTGCAACTGATCCTGCCCTGCCTCAACGACGTGAACGTGCTGGCAAACATCGGTGAGGAACGCCTGAGCCTGACGCCTAACAGCCCAACCGTAAGCGAACTGGTTCCCGAACTGACCGTATCGCTTTGGAATGGCCTGTTCGTTCACAAGGACGTCCCCCAAGACGCGCGTGACAAGATCTCAATCGCCGCGCAAAAGGCTCTGCAATCGAAAAAGGCTCAGAGACTGATCGGGGAAACCGGCGTGTTGATATACTGGAAGGACGCAGCCGAATCCCAAGCCCAGATAGAATCGGACACCGAGGTCTTGGGCAAGGTTGCCGAACTAGTCGGCGAATGAAGCTGACCGGCGCCGGCAGGTTTCGCGATCTGCCAGCGCCGTCGCTTGATGGCGGGAGGTCACGATGATCGCAAAGACGCTGCAAGACACGTTCATGCGCTATCGTCGGCCAGGGGACATCGTTTATGCCACTCTGTTCTTTGCGTTTGCGCTGTTCCTGCTCAGCCAGATCGGCGTTGAGACAAAGGTGGTCAAACGCACCAAATGGTTTGCCCAACCGTCCCTCTGGCCCATGATCGCCATCTGGGGGATGGTGATCTTCAGCGGTCTGCACCTGCTGAGCTCGGCGTTGTCCCCCCGCATTCCCGGACGGTGGAAAGAGGTCGGCTTCTGGCTGCAGTCGCTTGAATACGTCGCCTACTTCCTCATCTACGTCGTCGCCGTTCCATGGCTGGGCTATCTGCCGTCAACGATGCTGTTCGCCGCATTCCTGGCGGTGCGCTCCGGGTTTCGCTCGTCGGCCACAGTTTGCATTGCCTTGGTCTTCGGAGCGGTTGTTGCCGTGGTCTTTCGGGCACTGTTGCAGGTCAACATCCCGGCGGGTCGCCTGTACGAAGTCCTGCCGGAGGCAACGCGCGTTTTTGCCCTGACCTATCTGTGAGGCGAACATGGAAAACCTGATTTCCGGAATTGCGCTTCTGACCCAATGGCAGGTCATTGCCGCGTTGATCATCGGTTCGGTCGGCGGCGTCATCATCGGGGCATTGCCAGGCGTCGGCGCTGCCGTTGCAATTGCAATTCTGCTGCCGGCCACGTTCGCGTTCGAGCCCATTGTCGGCCTGACCTTGCTGCTGGGCATCTACGGATCCTCGATGTACGGCGGTGCCATCCCGGCCATTCTGATCAACACGCCGGGGACGGCTGTCAATGCGCTGACCACCTATGACGGCTATCCGCTGACCAAGCGTGGTGAAGGTCACCGGGCGTTGTCGCTGGCATATTCCGCATCATTCTTCGGCGGCATTTTCTCGATCGTGTGCCTGATTTTCCTGTCGCCCGTTCTGGCATGGGTAGCCCCGCATTTCGGAAGCCGCGAGATTTTCCTTGCCGCGTTCATGGGCATACTGCTCGTGATTCTGGCCCATCGCGGCCAGACCTTTTCGGCCGCGATGCTTGCCTTCTTCGGTATCTTCCTCAGCACCGTGGGGCTGGAGCCGGTCAAGTACACCAAGCGATTCACCTTCGACCAAACCTGGCTGGCTTCAGGCGTCGACCTGATCGTGGTCGTTCTCGGCCTGTTCGCGATCAGCCAGGCGTTGCTGCTGCTGGTCGACAAGGATCACGCACCGGGCGAGGCCCACGTGCGCGGCAGTATCTTTGCGGGGCTTAAGGAACTCCTGGGGCTCAAGCGCATTGCCACAGTGTCGTCCTCGCTGGGCGTCGTGATGGGGATGGTGCCTGGCACAGGAGAATTCACGTCCCAGTTCCTTTCCTACACATACGCGCAGAAGACATCCAAGGATCCGGACAAGTTCGGTGACGGCTCGCCAGAAGGCCTGGTGGCGTCGGAAGCCGCGAACAACGCCGTTCCGGGCGCTGCGATGATTCCGCTGCTGGCACTGGGCATTCCCGGCGAGGCGCTGACAGCAATGATGCTGTCAGTTTTCTACGTGCACAACGTCATTCCGGGACCGCAGCTGTTTGTGGATCAGCTGGACTTTGTCATGGCACTGTACATGTCGCTGATTCTGCTGAACGTGATCGTGCTCGTGTTCCTGCTGTTCTCGACAAACCTTTTGCTGAAGATCATCCAGATCCCGACGCGATTTCTCGGCATCATGATCCTGACGTTGTCTTTCGTCGGGGTGTTCAGCCTGCGCAACTCGATCACCGATTGCGCCATCGCCGCCGGTTTCGGTGTGTTCGGCCTGATCCTCAAGCGCCTCGACCTGCCGATCGTGCCGATCATTCTTGGCATGGTTCTGGGCGGCATCATGGAGGTCAAGCTGCGTAGCGCCATGGCAAAGGTCAAGACGCCGCTCGACTTCATCGACCGACCCATCGCCGCGATCCTGTTTGCAATGATTCTCTGCATCATCGCGCTGCATGTCCGCACGCTTGTCCAGGAGCACCGAGACCGTCGCAGACCGCAACCCACGGGCGACGGAGACACGACGCAGCAAGGCTAGCCGCCATGGATCAGCCCTCGATTGATGCACTGCGTACACGGGAAGTCTCGGATCGAGGTCATTTCATCAATGGCACCTTCCAGGCCGGAGAAAGCGAGGCGCAGCACCAGGTGCTGTCACCTGTCGATGGCAAGCCCCTTGTACGCATTGCCGCGGGCAGTCCCGCGGATGTGGACGCCGCGGTGCGTGCCGCACGGGTGGCTTTCGAAGACGGGCGCTGGTCCCGAAAGGCACCGACCGCGCGCCGCGGGGTTCTGCTGAAACTTGCCGATCTGATCGAGGCGCGTGCGCTTGAAACCGCCGTGCTGGGCGTTCGGGACAACGGCACGGAGATCAACATGGCCTACAAGGCCGAACCTCTCTCTGCGGCGGCGACCTTCCGCTACTATGCCGAGGCCATCGACAAGATCCATGGTCAGGTAGCCCCTACCGGCCATGACGTTCTGGGTCTCGTGCATCATGTTCCGGTCGGAGTCGTGGGCGTGATCGTGCCGTGGAACTTTCCCTTGATGATAGGCAGCTGGAAGATTGCGCCGGCACTGGCGGCAGGCAATTCCGTCGTCCTCAAGCCGGCGGAAAGCGCCTCGCTCAGCTTGCTGGAAATCGCGGAACTCGCCGCCGAGGCCGGGGTGCCTGACGGCGTGTTCAACGTCGTGACTGGTTCCGGTTCGGTCGTAGGTGAAGCGCTGGCACTGTCCATGGACGTTGACTTCCTGGCCTTTACCGGCTCTGGCGCGACGGGTCGGTGCCTGCTGGAGTATTCTGCGCGCTCGAACCTGAAACGCTGCTATCTGGAACTGGGCGGCAAGTCCCCGAACATCGTCTTTGCCGATGCGCCCGACCTGGCTGAGGCAGCCAGGGTGTCGGCAGCCGGGATTTTCCGCAACTCGGGCCAAGTCTGCATCGCAGGTTCTCGCCTTCTTGTGCAGCAGGACATTTACGAGGACTTTCTCGCCGAGATCATCCGTCACGCCGAGAACTTCCGTGTCGGCGACCCGCTGGACCTAAGCAGCCAGATCGGCGCGGTCCACAGCCTTTCCCAACTCGAGGCCAACCTTGAGTTCGTCACCATCGCCGAGGCAGAAGGAGCCGCGCGCCGCACAGGCGGCGCACGCATCCTGGCGGAGACCGGCGGCTACTACATGTCTCCTGCCGTCATGGCGGGGGTGAAGGAAACGGACAGCCTGTTCCAGAGGGAGGTGTTCGGCCCGGTCCTGGCCGCCACCCCCTTCAAGGACGAGGAGGAGGCGATCCGGCTGGCCAATGCCACCGTTTACGGGCTGGCGGGCGGAGTCTGGACCGCGAACCTCAGCCGTGCACATAGAATGGTGGCGGGTGTGCGCGCCGGTGTGGTGCATGTGAACACGTATGGCGGGGCCGATCTGACCGTTCCGCTAGGCGGCGTGCGCCAGTCGGGCAACGGGCACGACAAGTCACTGCATGCTCTGGGAAAATACTTTGATCTGAAATCTGCCTGGATCAAGCTCTGAAAGAGAGAGAAGGGGAGGAATTCGTGACTGCCAAGAGAATCTTGTTGATCGGCACCTATGATACCAAGGATCCGGAAATGCGCTTCATTGAACAGGAAATCCGGGAGCAGGGTGCAGACGTTCTGACCATGGACGTGTCCGTGCTAGGAGACCCGCTGACCCCCACCGACATTTCCAAGCATGACGTAGCCGCCGGCGGCGGCATGACCATTGACGAGGTCATCGCGCAAGGAGACGAAAACAAGGCCTTTCGCGTGATGTCTGCCGGGGCCGCGAAAGTGGTCGCCCAGACCTTTGCCGAAGGGCGCCTTGACGGGATGCTGGCCACGGGCGGCACCATGGGCACGGACCTGGCCCTGGATTGCGCGCAGGCGCTGCCTATGGGGGTGCCGAAATACTTAGTGTCAACCGTCAGTTTCTCGCCCCTGATTCCGCCGCATAGATTGGCTCCGGACATTCAGATGATCCTTTGGGCCGGCGGTCTCTACGGCATGAACTCGATTTGCAAGGCTTCGCTGAGCCAGGCGGCCGGAGCGGTGGTCGGGGCGGCCAAGGCGGCAGCGGCACCGGATCGGAGCAAGCCGATGATCGGCATGACCAGCCTTGGATCGTCTTGCCTGCGTTACATGAAGACCCTCAAGCCGGCGCTGGAGGAGCGCGGGTTTGAAGTCGCGGTGTTCCATTCAACTGGCATGGGCGGCATGGCGTTCGAAAAGCTGGCGGGCGAAGGAGCCTTTGCCTGCGTGATGGACTTCTGCATGCAGGAATTCGGAAACCTGATGGCGGGATCCGTCGTGTCCAGCGGCGATGACCGCGTCACCAATGCCGGTCGTGTCGGCACACCCCAAATGGTGGCTCCGGGTGCATTGGACCTGCTGGATTTTGCCGGATGGCAGGAGATACCTGCCCGATTCGCAGGTCGCCGGTTCCATGAGCACAATCGTCTGATCAAGAGTTCCGTCTTCAATGGGGACGAGCGGCGCGCCTGGATTCGCGAACTGGCCTATCGCCTGGAAGCGGCGACCGGTCCAGTTCATTTCTTTCTGCCGGTTCAGGGCATCGAAGGCTGGGACAGGGAAGGTGAAGAGGCGCATGATCCAAAGGCCTTGGCCGACATGGTGGATGAGGCCCGCAAGGCCATGCGTGGCAGGGTCCCGATGACTGAAGTGAATGCACACATCAACGACGACGCCTTTTGCGACGCAGTGCTGGCCCGGTTTGATGCGTGGGTGAAGGATGGAATCGTCAAGGCCTGATGTCGTGTAAGGATCGTCAAGTCATCAGATCCAGATGACCGGGCCCGTGCGGACGGGCGCACCAATGCGAGCCGTCGCGCGGCGGGACGGAATGACCGCAGGTGCCAGCGCCGCGTGCATGCGCTCGAGACCTCCGACAAGCGAGACCAGCCGCAGAGGCGGCGCAGCGTCGGGTCGCACGTGAGGCGGTCGACCAGGTCGCGGGCGGTCGGCGGGGCCATGCCAACTTCACCACGAAGGCCCGCGCCATCGCGGTCCGGTCGCCGGGCAGTCCCCCGTCGCCGCGGTCGTAGTGAACGAAACGTTCCGCCGGTAAAAAGATCGAGAACGGTAACGAGGTGTCGGTGCCTCTCGTTCAGCGGGCTGACCTCGTTGGCAAGAGCGCTGCCATGCATTCCGCGCTTCAACGGAAGGAGCCGATCCCGGAACCAGCGCAGATCACGGCAGCGGAGCGATCGGAGACCACTATGGACGCCGACGAGGTAATACCGGACGGGAAGGCGAATGGTGCCGGAGCCGTCGCAGCATTTTACGCAGGGACCACGATCGGGCATTCAGTCAGGTCCGGAGAGACCTGACGTGGTTCCGTGCAGACCGGATCGCGCGGCTTTCCACCCGGGATGCCGATACCGACGGGAACCGCCTGCCGCCCGGCCTCCTGTTCCGTCCGGAGTTGGACCTTGCAAGTGGGCACGATCGCGTGCGCTGCTTCGTCATTCGCTCGGCAGCAGCCACGTGGTCACGCTCGAACCGGCCCTTGCGATGTTCGGGTTCAGCGCCATCCGGACGTATTCGCCGCGCCGCCAGAGCTCGCCGAGATCGTCGTAGCGGGGGCTCAGCGGGTGGCCTGACTGCCCGGTGGAGATCACGAAGACGGAACCGTCCGGGTCGGCAAGATCGTACACGCCCCGGTATCCGGCGCCGTGGGTGCCGGCAAAGGACTCGGGTCCGGCCCCGGCGGTCCGGCTGCGCATGAGCGTGTGGTCTCCGCCGGAAGCCGGATGGCGGATGTTCACGAGCGCGGCCAGCCAGCCGCTCTCCCCGAGCACGGGGTGCCTGTGGACGGCCTGGTGCACGTCGCCCCAGCGGAGCGATTCCAGCGGCGCGCCGTATGTCCCGACGATCCGGCGCAGCGCATCGTCAAGCGAGAGCCGCGCGATCTCCGCGCACGTTTCCGGGCGTTCGGTCCGGATCACGTCACACCACGCGCCGGCCCCGCCGACGTTCCGGAAGACGCGTTCGAGGAACACCGGCCTGACATGCGGAAACCTGTCCGCAAGCGGGCCGAGCTCGTCCCTGACCAGCCTGTCCTGCAGCCCCTGCATCCAGGCTGCGTAGATCAGGGGTTCCGGGGCGTTCTCGTCCATCCCGCCGTTCCATGCGGCCAGGAGGTCGAGCGCGACACGGCGGAGGCGCGCGTCGGTGCCGTCCCCTGCGGTCTCCCGCGTGACCCGGAGTTCGAGTTCACGCGCGACCAGCGGCACCAACTTGCGTGCGGGGAGGGAGACGGCGTCAAGCTGCGCCTCGACGAAGCTCTCGCGGGTGTGGAGCTTTCGGCTCTCGGTCAGGTGCCGCAGCCTCTGGATCCTCTGCGTGTCGCCCCAGCGATGGCTGACATGCAGGGGGTAGGCACGACCGGTCATCCTGTTGCCGGTGTTCCCGACGATGCCGTCGGACGGGTTCCGGAACTCCGGGTTCGTCACGTAGGGGAGGATGCCCAGCCACCTGTTGTCCGGATGCCAGCCCGGCGCCGGGACGCGGCCCCGGGTCTGGCTCCTGGCCGAGCGGCGGGGCAGCGCGCCGACGACCTTGTGCGCGACCTCCCTGCGGTCGGCGACAACGAGGTTCTGCGCCGGCGCGACGAAACCCTCGCCCGCCGCGATCGCCTCGTCCACGCTTCCGGCGCGCATGATCCCGATCATGGCCTGCACCGAGGTGTCGGCGGAATCCAGAGCCGTCCACGAAAGGGCCGCGACATGGCCGGGCGGGACGATGGACGCGATGTCGTGGCTGGAGCCGGGCAGGACCGGGCCGTTCCCGCTCCATCGCAACGTGACGGTCACGGGATCCGAACCCTTGACGGCAATGACCGACCGGCGCGACTCGAGCCGCTTCCATCCGTCGGGCGTCAGGACCTCTTCCGGGTCGTCCGGATTCAGCCTCTCCAGGAAGAGATCCTGGTCGTCCGCATGGGCATGGGCGAGGCCCCAGGCGAGATGGTCTGACCGGCCCGTCAGAACGGCCGGAATGCCTGGGACCGTCCCGCCGATCACGCCGCCCGTGGCCAGTTCCAGCCGCGCGAGGTGCCAGACCGACGGGGCCGCGAACTCGATATGCAGGTCGTTGGCCAGAAGGGCGCCGCCTGCCGCCGTCCGTTCCGGCGCGGCCGCCCACGCGTTCGACGCGCCTTCGGTCCCGGGCCACATGACGGGCGAAGGCCCGGTTCCGGGCGCCGGGGCTGGCACACGCCGGGCAGCGGGCGTGCCGAAATGCGTCGCGAAGCCGGAAGCGCCGGTCGGGCTGTCGTCGGCCGTGTCGGAAAGAAGGTCGTGCAGGCGCGCCTCCGGCAGCAGGCCGGCAAGCTGCGCGCGCAGCACCTCGTCGCGAAGGTGTCCGGAAAGCCGCCACGCCATGAGCTTTCCGATGGCGATCGAATCGGCAGGCTGCCAGGGCGGGACGTCGGAACCGAACAGCAAGAACTCCGGCGCGCCGCGGCCCCGTGCACCCCTGCCGGCCACGGCCAGCCAGGCGTTGACACCGCCGGCATACGCTTCGAGCGCGCGGCGCGTGTAGGCGTCCTGCGCCGCGACCGAGGCGACCGCCAGCGGATGGATGTCGAGCCTGCGCATCAGCTCGTCGACCGCCAGCGTGCGGGATCCGAGGATCTCCGAGAGCCGGCCCTGCGCCGTGCGCCGCAGCATGGTCATCTGCCACAGCCTGTCCTGGGCATGTGCAAGGCCGAGGCCGAAGAACGCGTCCTCGTCGGTTTCGGCGAAGACGTGCGGAACGTCCGCGCCGTCGCGGACGATCTCGACGGGAGCGGTGATGCCCACAACCGCAAATGCCTCCGAGCGGTCCGGAATCGAGCGCAGGAGGAATAGGTAGACGCACGCTGAAATCGCCAGCGCGAACGCCAGAAGGAAGAAAGCGAGTCGTGCGAGCAAGCGAAGGAGAGTGGCCATGAATGCCTTGTCCCGCCGTTGCGTCCGAAAATGCGGCACGCAAGGATTGCGCCGGAGCGAGCGGGAAGCAATGGCAAATTGCGTGTCCATGAGAAACTGGATCGGCTGGGAATCGCCTCTTATGGGCCGCGCGGATGAGAAGGCCGAGGCCTTGCTTAGGCAGGTCTGCACCAGGTTCGGGGATGTTTCGGCGGCGCATCGGAGATAGGAGAACTGATGGCAAAGAGTTCGAGGAGGTCCGCGCAGGTCGGCTCGTCACGCCGAATTTCATCGAGCAGGTTCCGCTTGAAGAATGCGGCATCGAAACCGACCCCGATTTCCGTCCCCGACGCTCCCTTCAAGGACCGCCCGCCGGGCACTGACCAGCCCGAGGCCGCCTCTAGGCACGACCTGGAATTGCGTCTTGAAGGGCAACGGTTGGGCTGCCTGCGCGACGGCATACTCCGGATCACGTGCAGTTGCGGACCTTCGGGCGAGGTTTCGGTCGCTGATCTAGACGTCAGGCACGGGGAGGCTGTCCGCGTTCGCGACACCGCCGTTACGACGCGGTACAGCGTCTGCGGCGCGCGGCGCATCCGGGGGGTCCGCTGGCCCGGCCGAACAGGACCGGAGCGGATTGGCAGGAATCGAACCGCGCCTTGAGCCTGGAAGGCCCAAGCCCTGCCTTCGGGCCGTAGGCGCATGGCGATCACGCTGTTGTCGATGCAGCGTTGGACAAGTCGGTTCCCGGCTCTGGCACGATCTCCCGGACCTGCCAAGCGGCGGTCCCCGCGTGGGACGCTGGGGACGTTCCTTGCACAGGCCGATCCCTGTCCGTGCATGCTTTGACGTTCCGTTTCCGATGCTGCTGTCTGGCGATCGCCCGCATCGCCAGTAGCCGGGAGCCGCGAATTGGTCCAGCCTGCCGCCGACAGTTCGGCTCCCGGAGATTCGTCTCTCTTGTCCGTAGTGGAATGGTCGCGCCGCCCGCGATCCCGGGCCCGAGGCTCATGACCCATAGCGCCCGGTTCGGGATCCACGGCCGCCATCCGTCCATCCTGCGTCAATCGACTTGCTGGAACGATTGCCGGATTCCGTCCCTGCCGTTCCCGCCGGTCCGCATTCGCGCCGGGGCTCCGTGAAGGATCTGAAGAGGTGACCAAGGACGGCTCGTCGCGCGAGGGACCATCGCATCGCCGGCCCCGGTCGTGGCCGCCTGCGCGACCCGAATGACGCCATCAGGGACAGAACGCCGACAACGTCGAACAGGCGACCGCATTATCAATTGCAGAAACGCGAGAAACGGGCAAGCCGTTCCGCACCCCGCCGGTTACTGGCATCCGGCCAGCCACAACCGGGTAGTTGTCGGCGGCGATTCAAAGCAGCGGGATTTTGACGGTTCTCCGCGCTTTTGAGCGACGATTTGGCCGTGTCGGTCTGGAGATCACGACGTGCGGGGGCGTGCGGTGTTGACGGATTGCCTCCCGGCCTTTCGCTTTCCGCCTTTTGTTGGGGGCATTCAGCCTTTTGCGTCGGCGTTGACGACGTCGTTCCAGTCGGCGTTCTCTGGCGGTCGGCGCCTCCGGACCGTGACGTGGGGCGGGACCTCCAGCCTTCCTGAACTCAGGACCGAAGGGAGATCGAAGGGAGACCGAAGTCGCGGGTTGCGGTGGTGGGTAAACGGCATATGCTGGCTTGGGTTCAAGTCTGGAAGCACATGGGAGGCTGGCCATGAGACCGATCACGATCCTGCTCGGAACCGTTCTGGCGCTGACCGTCGGCGCCTGTTCCCGGAACGGCGAGCCTGCCGAAGACGAGGGCGGGATCCATCACGAGCGGAACTCGGAATTCTCCGGGCCGCAGCTGCGCGTGTTCCTGACGCTGGAGGACGGCGCCGAGGCGTCCGTCAACACGGCCGAGGATGCCGTCGCGACCGCGCTCGGCAGCACGCCCCTTCCCGGCCACCAGGCCCGGGACTGGACGTTCGTCAAGGAAACCGACGACGGCACGACGGTCGCCTACGCCCTCGTAAGCTGGAACAGCGCCGATCCGGCTGACTACCTGATGGCCGGCTGGTGGGCGCAGTTCCCCGGTCAGCGCCTTCCCGAACTCTCGTTCGCGGACTCAGAGCAGTACGCCCTCGTGGACGGCCCGGAACTCGACCCCGCGTTCCCTCCCGAACTGCCGACCGAGGGAACGGCGACCTATGCCGGCCAGGCCGGCGGGCTCTACGCATACGTTCCGGGAAGCGACTGGGGGGATCATGAAGGCGCCTACGTGCTCGACGAGTACGAGGGACGGATCACGCTGAAGGCGGACTTCGCCGAGGGCACGCTGAGCGGCTGCATCGGCTGCGTGGGCGATATCGTCACCCGACGCGCGCATTTCGGCGTCTTCCTCGGTGACGAGATCCGCGATGTCCAGGCCGTCGCCGCGGACTACGAACTGCACCTCGGCGTGGCGCACGTCGACGAGGCCGGCAACTTCGAGCATTTCGGCGTGGAGGTGAGGCACCCGGATCGCGAGATCACGCATTCGGAGGGGTTCTGGGGAGGCGGGCTTTCCAACGTTCCCGACGGCGTCGGCAATCCCCGCTTGGTCGCAGGCTTCAGCGATGCGGATTTCACCGAGGGCGACGGCAGCGAAGGCCTGTTCTACGGGACGTTCGTGGCCTTGAGCGAGGAATTCGGCGAGTCCGGAAACTGACTGGCGCACAGGGTGTCGCAATGGCGCGTTCCAGTTCGCGGAATGCATCCGGCACGTGGTTGCTCCTCATTTCGCCCGAAGGCATGGCTGCGCTGCTATTGTCCATGATCCGGCGCCACGGATCAGGACGAACTCCCAGAACCGCAAGCGCTGCCCCTGCACGAGTGCAGGCGAGCCGGTCGGCGAAGTCCGACGCCGTCGAAACCGGCTTCGCTGCAGATCATGGCGCGTACCGCGCCGATGTCTACGTCCCTGGCCGGCTTGCCGGTCCTTGAGTGCATGCGCATGGCAGCGAACGCTGCGGGCGCTTCCGTCCTCGACGCCCGCCCGCTCGGACAGTTGGACGTCCTCGCGGAAGTCCGGGTTCCGTCGTCACGGCGTTGTCTCCGGATCCGTCGCGCCGGCCAGGCCGCGCGACTTGCGAGACGCGTGCTTGAAGCCGCCGAAGAGGGCCGC
>JAJDVJ010000160.1 GCA_022826205.1 Silicimonas sp.
ACAATGACGGCATTCCCATGCCCGAGCCGTGGATCGTGACCGGGTTCCCGTTCCAAGTCCCCGTGTAACCCAGCATGCCACGCACCTCGTTGACCAGTTTCGGGTCATCGAGAAACTTCTCCGCCGCCCACTTGGCGCGCAAGGGATCTCCCGGCAGGAGAACGGTCTCGGCGATGTCGCCGGGCTTGGCGCCGATATGGATGGTCATGTCGCGGGCTCCTGTCTGCTGCTGTCCTGGCGGCAGGTTCCGCCAATTCGCGGCGGTGTGCAATCGCCCTCGTGGACGGATTCTGCCGCAAGCGGAGCGACACGCCAGGACGCGCGCCAATTGGCAGACACGATACGATGCCGACCGCTTCCGTTTGTGAAAGCTGTCAGCCAAGGTGCAGTGAGGTTTCGCCTACTCGGCCGCGACCGCTTGTCGATCAGCAAGTTCCACGATGTCGAGCATGATCCGGTTCAGCTCGAAATCCCGTGGCGTGTAGACCCGCGCGACGCCCATGGCGCGAAGCTGCGCCGCGTCCCCGTCGGGAATGATGCCTCCCACGACCACCGGCACGTCGTCGAGACCGGCGCACCGCATTTCCACGAGGGTCTCCCTGATCAGCTGCAGGTGGGATCCGGACAGGATCGACAGGCCGATGACATGGGCGCGCGAGTCCTTGGCGGCGGCAACGATCTCCGAGGGGGTGAGGCGGATGCCTTCATAGGTTATGTTCATGCCGACGTCGCGGGCGCGGACGGCGATCTGCTCGGCCCCGTTCGAAAGGCCGTCGAGGCCGGGCTTGCCGACGAGGAACTTCAGGCGCTCGCCAAGCCTGGTGGACACCGCGTCGACGGCCTGCCTAATGTCGTCAAGGCCTTCGGTCCGGTTGGACGGCGATGTCGAGACGCCGGTCGGGGCGCGGTACTTGCCGAAGGCCGCGCGGACGACATCTCCCCACTCGCCCGTCGTGGCGCCCGCCTTGGCGGCCTTGATGGAGGCGGGCATGACGTTTTCGTCCGAATCGCATGCGGCGCGAAGTTCCTCGAGCGCTTCCGTCACGGCCGCATCGTCACGATCCCTGCGCCAGGTTTCGAGACGCGCTGTCTGCTCCGCCTCGGCGCTGCGGTCGATCACGGTTATGGCCTCGTCTCCGGACGGCAGGGGCGACTCCTCGCCCTCTTTGTACCTGTTGACGCCCACGACGACGGTCTCGCCGGACTCGACCCTGGCAATCCGCTCCGAGTTCGCGCTGACCAGCCGGGATTTCATGTACTCTATGGCCTCGACGGCGCCGCCCGCGGCATCGATGTGGGCGAGCTTGTTGCGCGCGCAGTCCTTCAGTTTCTCGACCTTCGCCTCGATGACCGGGTTGCCGTCGAACAGGTCGCCGAACTCCAGGAGGTCCGTCTCGTACGCGAGGATCTGCTGCATGCGCAGCGACCATTGCTGGTCCCAAGGACGCGGCAGCCCGAGCGCCTCGTTCCAGGCAGGCAGCTGCACCGCGCGGGCGCGGGCGTTCCGCGACAGCGTGACCGCAAGCATTTCAAGCAGGATGCGATAGACGTTGTTTTCGGGCTGCTGCTCCGTCAGGCCGAGCGAGTTGACCTGGACGCCGTAGCGGAAGCGCCGGTACTTCGGGTCCTCGACCCCGTAGCGTTTGCGGCAGATCTCGTCCCAGAGTTCCGAGAAGGCGCGCATCTTGCACATCTCGGTCACGAAGCGGATGCCGGCATTCACGAAGAAGGAGATGCGCCCGACCATGGCGGGGAACTGCTCCGCCGGCACCTTGGCCCTGAGGTCGTCGAGCACGGCCTGCGCCGTCGCCAGTGCGTAGGCAAGTTCCAGTTCGGGCGTCGCGCCGGCTTCCTGCAGATGGTAGGAACAGACGTTCACCGGGTTCCAGCCGGGAATGTGCTTGCCCGTATAGGCCGCGACGTCGGTTACCATGCGAAGGCTGGATGCGGGAGGACAGATGTAGGTGCCGCGCGAAAGGTATTCCTTGAGGATATCGTTCTGGACCGTGCCCTTGAGCCTGGAGATGTCCGCTCCCTGCTCTTCGGCAACGGCAATGTAGAGGGCGAGGAGCCACGGCGCCGTGGCGTTGATCGTCATCGACGTGTTCATCTCTTCCAGCGGAATCCCGTCGAAGAGAAGCCGCATGTCGCCCAAGTGCGAGATCGGCACGCCGACCTTGCCCACTTCGCCCTGCGCCAGCTCGTGGTCGCTGTCATAGCCCGTCTGCGTCGGCAGGTCGAACGCGATCGAGAGGCCTGTCTGGCCCCTGGAGAGGTTGTCGCGGAAGAGCGCGTTCGAGGCCTCTGCCGTCGAATGCCCAGCATATGTCCTGAAGAGCCAGGGTCTGTCTGCAGTCATGGGCACCCCCAATGAGCAACAAAGTTGCGGCATTTTGACAATAGGCGCAACAAACTGTCCCTGTCAACTCGCCGCATTGCAGCGTATAGCCTATGCAACGGCAGCATTCAAGGCCTCGGTTATCCGCCGTGGATCTGCCTCTGAGTGCGCAATTGTCCTGAATCTGGCTCTGGGATCGGTGTTTGGGTAACATAGTTTCAAACTTTGGGTCTGTGTGTATTGATTGTTGCGCGATGGAATGATTGACTTGAGGTTGAATCTGTGATTCTGCATTGCGGCGTCACATGGAAGGAGCAACGCGGGATGGCTTTGGACAAGATGAGTGCAGGCACGGCATCAGGAACGGTCAAGGATCTTTACGACCTGGGAGAGATTCCGCCCATGGGCCACGTGCCGGCAAGGATGCATGCATGGGCGATTCGCCGCGAGCGGCATGGCGAGCCGGACCAGTCGTTCCAGCTGGAAACGGTCGATGTCCGCAAGCCCGGCAGCAACGAGGTCGTCGTTCTCGTGATGGCCGCCGGCGTCAACTACAACGGTGTCTGGGCCGGCCTCGGCATTCCGATCAGCCCCTTCGACGTTCACGGAGCCGACTACCACATCGCCGGATCCGACGCCTCGGGCATCGTCTGGGCCGTCGGGGATCGCGTCAGGAACTGGAAGGTCGGTGACGAGGTCGTCATCCACTGCAACCAGGATGACGGTGACGACGAGCACTGCAACGGTGGCGACCCGATGTACTCCCCGAGCCAGAGGATCTGGGGTTACGAGACCCCGGACGGTTCGTTCGCCCAGTTCACGACGGTTCAGGCGCAGCAGCTGATGCCGCGGCCGAAGCACCTGACCTGGGAAGAGAGCGCGTGCTACACGTTGACGCTGGCCACGGCCTACAGGATGCTCTTCGGCCATCACCCGCACGAGCTGAAGCCTGGGCAGAACGTGCTGGTCTGGGGCGCCAGCGGTGGGCTCGGATCCTACGCGATCCAGCTCGTCAACACCGCGGGTGGCAACGCGATCGGCGTGATCAGCGACGAGGACAAGCGCGATTTCGTCATGAGCCTTGGCGCGAAGGGCGTGATCAACCGCAAGGAGTTCGGGTGCTGGGGGCAGCTGCCGGTCGTGAACTCGCCGGAATACGGAGAGTGGTTCAAGGAGGTCCGCCGGTTCGGCAAGGCCATCTGGGACATCACCGGCAAGGGCGTCAATGTCGACATCGTCTTCGAGCACCCGGGAGAGGCCACGTTCCCGGTCTCGACCTTCGTGGTCAAGAAGGGCGGCATGGTCGTCATCTGCGCGGGAACCACGGGCTACAACCTGACGATGGACGCGCGGTACGTCTGGATGCACCAGAAGCGCATCCAGGGAAGCCATTTCGCCCACCTGCAGCAGGCCGCGGCCGCCAACAAGCTGATGGTCGACCGCCGCCTCGACCCGTGCATGTCGGAGGTCTTCCCATGGAACGACATCCCGGCCGCGCACGTGAAGATGCGCAGGAACGAGCACAAGCCCGGCAACATGGCCGTCCTGGTTCAGGCCCCGCAGACAGGGCTGCGCACGCTCGAAGACGTGCGGGAAGCGGGCAAGCAGGGATAGCCAACGCCCTTGGCCGCCAGGCAGCAGCTGAAAGCATGCCGATTCCGCCGTGCCCGGTCCCCGGGCAGGGGTGGTTCGCGGTGGCCGCCGCTGGCCAGGTTCGGCACTGTTCGTCAGTGAAATTCGCGAGGGCAGTTTATGCCTGTCAGCCCGGGCGACGGTTTCAGGGCCAGTTGCGCACCCGCGCGTGATCGCATGAGACTGTCGCTGCACGGGCGCGGACGCTGCAAGGAAGGTTCGGCGCCTGGTGTGGCCCTACAGCCCGATGAGGCCACGCGACAGGAGGTTCAGGGCAGGAATTCCTGCGTGAGGCGCAAGCTGCGAAGACTCCGCGCACGGCGCAAACGACAGAAGCCTTGCGACAGGCACGATTCCAGGCCTGCGAAGGATTCAAGCCCGGCGCGGGGCAGTGAAGTTTCCTTTCGAAGAGCCGCCGGGGGCCGCCCGGCAATTCGTGGTTCAGATGCCCTCTCGCGTGTCGGCGATGCCTTGGTCAACGACCTTGCGGAGCGCCTCCGCGTCGCTGTCTCCCTCGACGCGTCGCAGGCGGTAAAGATCGACCTGCCGGTCGGCGGAGGTGCCTTGACGCACGATGTCGAGAGCGCGGCGTATTTCCACCTCGCAGCCAAGCGCATGCGCGTCATCCGCCAGGTCCTCGACAAGCTCGGTGACCAGGTCCTCGATGTCCGTCCGGCCGCTCAGGCGGCGGGAGTCGCCGAAATTCGCCAGCACGCCGTAGCGCTGCGCGACCCAGCGGTTTTCGGCGATGATGTCGGTGTGGTCCTCGAGTGGCAGCCTGCCTTCCCTGTCGAGACGCATCAGCATCCGGACGAGGGATGCGTACAACGCCGCGATGCAGACCGCGTCGTCGATACGGGTGCAGATGTCGCATATCCTAAGCTCGACGGTCGGATAGGCATGGGAAGGACGAATGTCCCACCACAGTTCGCTGCCGTCCTCGATGAACTTCATCCGCTGGTACTCGCCAAGGAGTTCCTCGTAGTCGTCCCAGGAATGCAGCGGCCCGGGTATCCCGGTGCGGGGAAGGCCGCCCATCAGTGTCAGTCGCCAGGACTTGAATCCGGTAAGCCGTCCCTGGCTGAAAGGCGAGGAGGTCGACAAGGCATGCAGAAGGGGCAGGTAGTTGCGGAGCACAGTCATGATCCGGATTCGGGAATCCCGGTCCCCGAAGCCCGCGTGGACATGCATGCCCCCGACCACGAACTGGCGCACGTTCTCCTGGAACCTGCTGGCGAAGTTGTCGTAGCGCTTCTTCGGCGTGGTCATCTGCTCCGCCTGCGACGCGAAGGGATGCGTGGAAGCGGCGAGCACTGCCGCGCCGTGCTGCTCCGCAGCCTCGATGATCGTGCCGCGGGTCTCGCGCAGGGCCTGACGCAGCACGGCTACGGAACTGCAGACTCGCGTGTTGGATTCGATCTGGGTGCGCAGGAACTCGCGGACGATCTTGTGGGCGCCGCTGGCCTTCTCGCTGGCCTCGAAGATCGCGACGTCCGGATCGGCAATCAGGTCGCGCGTCGTGGGATCCACAAGGAAGAACTCCTCCTCGATTCCGAGCGTGACCGCGAATTCGTCATCGTCGGGATGGAGGGTCTCGGCTCCGGTTTCAATTTCGTTCACTGGTTCTCCCCCCATGTTTTCTCATGGCCCGTCGCGGCTGCTTGCAGCTTCCGCTGCCGCAAGGCGGCAGGCATTGCCCGAGACGCATGCTCACCCGGGCACGCGTGTTGCTTTCCTGTTGAGCAACTCCCCAAGGGCGGATTCCCATTAGCGCGACCCGCCCGTGACGTCAAAGGTCACCTGCCTTCGGTCCAGTTGGCTGCGCCAAACGTTCGGGATTCCGGCGGTACGGCTCATGACCGGTACGCGCCAGTCCTCAACCTGTAAGGGATGCAGGCAACCGTACCGGATGGAAACGGTGCGCCGTCGGGCTTCAAGGGCTCAATCGACGGGCAGGCCGCTCGGAACACGTTCCGGACGCCCGAGCGGCCGCAGGTCTGCCGTCTCGCCGGTGAGCGCATTCAGGAAGGCCACGAGCTCGTGCACGTCCTCGTTCGTGAGGGCAGGCAGAGCAATGTCCAGCGCCCGTTCCTGGCGCGCCATTTCCAGGACGTCCGACTGAATCACGAAATCGATGTCCGCAAGCCATGGGGCCGGCGGCAGGGCCGCCATCGCCCGCGTCCATCTGGCACGGCTTGCCGCCGGTTCGAGATGGTGGCGAACCATGTCCTCAAGCGTCGGCATCGCGCCGTTGTGGCCGTAGGGCGCAGTCAGCGCGACGTTGCGCAGAAGCGGCGTGCGGAACCGGTAGGCATCCCGCAGGTCGTCGCTCTCGCCCATCCGGCCAACGTCGCGCGGCATCGGATCCCACATGCGCTTGCGACCGGGGCCGAAGGCCGGCAGGCCAAGCGCATGGAAGGACTGGTCCGACAGGAGCGGCCCCGAATGACAGCCCGAACAGCCGGCCTCGCCGAAGAACAGCTCCATTCCGCGCCTCTCTGCAGGCTTGAGTGCCGTCGCGTCGCCCGCAAGATAGCGATCGAACGGACTGTCGTAATTGCGGAACTCCGTTCCGATGAATGCGGCGATCGCGTTGGCGATCTCGACGACGCTTACGTCTTCCGGGCGCTGGACGTGTTCGAAGGCGGCGACGAACATCTCGCCGTATTCCGAGATCGTGCGCACGCGCTTGGCGAGTATGGGCCAGCCCTTGTCGATTCGGTCAATGACGGCGCCCGCGATCTCGTTCTCGCCGGGATCGCCCGCCATTTCGGCGGGAGAGGCCAGCGGCAACAGGACTTGCGCGGCCAGCAGTGAATTCAGTCCCTGCGGCAGCCATTCCTCGGCGGGCGAGTTGAATCCGTTTCCGTAAAGGGGCGACGGGCTCAGCCGGCCGTCATGGAACAGGACCTCGATGTCCTTGTGGCCAAGGTTCCAGAGCCCGGGCGAGTTCCTGGCAATCCGGCGCCTGATGCGGTCGCGGCTCTCTCCGGCGGTGCGCAGCGGCCCGACCCCGTTTCCGCCCTCGCCGATCCCGAGGCTCAGCCCGTCCGAAGAGGCGTGGTCGTGGTGATGGCAGGTGCCGCAGGAGATGTTCTGGTTGCCGGACAGGATCTTGTCATAGAATAGAAGCTGGCCGAGCGCGGCCTTTTCGGGATCGAACGCGATGAAGTCGCCCTCCGAAAGCGGCGCGGGCAGGTCGGATGCGGCGGCCGTCCCGGCAAGCGGGGCGAAGCCAAGGATTAAGGCGAGGACGACGGCATGGAAGCGAGACGCATGTTTGCAGGAGGTCCAGGCCGGATCGGCGTAGCGGCGACGCTGATCTGGCTCGGGTTCGGAATTCCGGCAGCGGCCGAGCTTGAGGCGGCGCGTGACCTGATGGAAGCCGGCCGCTTCGAGGAGGCGCGTTTGGCGCTTTGGCCCGCTGCACGATCGGGCAACGCCGAAGCCGAGGAGCTGATCGGCGTCATGTACGCCCTGGGGCTCGGTGTCGAGAAGGACGAGGTCAGGGCCTTCGAGTGGTACTTGCGCGCGGCGATGAAGGGCCACGCCGGCGCACAGTCGGGCGTTGGGTGGTACTACGAGGTCGGCACCGGCCTCACTGCGCCGGACCTCGTGCGCGCCTACATGTGGTACGTCCTGAGCGCGATCGGCGGCGATCCCGACGCCGCGATCAGTCTTGAAGAGGTTCGGAAGAAGATGACGCCGGAGCAGATCGAGCACGCCCATGCGCTCGTGGACGACTATCGGGTCTGGCTCTACCCGTTCCGCTGAACCGCCTTGGACAGGTTTCGCGCCCTGGGCAGGGCCGTGCGCGGAAGTGCCACCATACGCGCTGTGAACCCGAAAGCCGGAATTCCGCACGGAGTCCAGGCGCTGCCGCGTGCGGCTGCCGGAACGGAAACGGTCAGGCGGCACGCCTGACGGGCTTGGCAAAGCGCTTGAGATCGCCGGACTCCGGGTTGCGGATCGGTTCCACCGAATACTGCGCGATATAGGCACGGCGCGGCCTGTCAGTGCTGTTTGGGCCCGAGCGGTGCAGGGTTCTGCTCGAGAACGCGACCACCGTGCCCGCCGGGCAGACCATGGGACGGCCGGGATCGTCGCCGAAATAGCCGTTCAGTTCCTTCGAGTCCTCCTGCCACTCGTGCTCGTCGATGCCCGGATCCGTCTCCAGGTTGCGGGGGAGGAGGTAGACGCAGCCGTTCTCTTCCGTCGTGTCGTCGAGCGCGATCCAGACCGTGAGGTAGGGCTTGTGGTCGAAGCCGACATAGGCGGAGTCCTGGTGCCAGGCGAAACTCGCGCCCTTCCCTGCGCCCTTGACCACGAATTGCTCGTTGAACAGCACTGAATCGGTTCCGAGGCAGGGGCGCACGATCCGGTCGATCCTTTCCGAGGTGACGAATTCGTCCAGTTCCGGGAATTCCGCATGACGATGCCGCAGAAACCGGCGCGCATCACCGCGCCCGATGTTGTGCAGGCCCTCGCCGCCGTCCTGCGCCGGTTCCTCTAGCAACTTGTCGCAGACGTCACGAAGCATGCCGAGATCGCCGTCGGACAGGGCGTCGGCAAACACGCGATAGCCTTGATGGTCAAATGACTCGGACATTTTCTGGCCCCTGATTCTGGAAGTCCTCTTCCATGCAGAATAGCACATGTGCCACCTGCGCAATCACGGATTTGCCTGGCCGCGCAATCGATTTGCCCCGCTTGGGTGGATGCGTCCATTCTCTTGGGATGAAGATCCGGCATTCCGCACGGTTCCCGGATTCACGAACGGTTGCGCATCGCTGTGACGCTGCCGTTCCCGTGGCTTGGCAAAGGCGGTCGCCCCCGGACAGGGGCGACCGAAGTGTCCTGGTAAGGAACGTCTACTGCGTGTCCGTCATCCGGACCATGTCGATGTCGGCCTCGACATCGGCAACCGCGCCGACAAGCGCGTCATAGATGCGCTCTCCGCCGTCCACGTTGGACTTGAACCAGTCGTAGACTGGCGCAGCGGCTTCCTTGAACATCGCCTTCTCTTCGGGCGTCGGCACGTAGATGTCACCGCCACCGGCCTGGAAGTCCTGGTAGGCCTGGATCGACTTGCGCTTGGGGCTTGCGAACGTGGCTTGCTGGAGCGCGTAGAACCCGTCGGAAACGACGTTGCGCAGGGCCGGGTCAAGCGACATGAACCTGTCGTTGTTCATGAACCACAGCGCGCCCATGTAGGCGTGGCCGTCAAGAGTGACATACTGCAGCCCGGCATCCGGAAACTTCATGTTCATGATGTCGGTGATGCCGTTCTTGGAACCCTCGACGACGCCGGTCTGGAACGACGTGAAGAGTTCCGGCCATGGAATCGGTGTCGGAGATGCGCCAAGCGCCTTGACAAGCTCCTGCGGCAGGTCGGCGACGACCGTACGGATCTTCAGTCCCTCCATGTCGGAAGGCTGCATGACGCGCCGCTGGGTGTTGGCGAAGTTGCGCCAGCCGCCGGTGTTCCCGATCGTCATCAGCCGCACGGCGCCATCGGAACTCTCGGAGACCATGTCCTGCATCGTCCGCACGAAGGGAGAACCGTTCGCGAGCACCGCTTCCGCCACACGGTCGTCAGACATCAGGTAGGGCAGGTCGAGGACCTGCACGAACGGGAAGATGTTGGCCGTGCCGCCCGAAGTCTGGATCACGATGTCGATGTTGCCGTCGGCAATGCCGGCAAGGCATTCCGAACCATTGGAGCAGAGTTGCGTGCCAATGAACAGCTCGACCTCAATGGCACCGTTCGACGCCTGTTCGACGTAGTTCTTGAAGACCACGAGGCCGTCATAGTCCTCGTCGTTCTCGTTCGAGTTCGCTGTTGCCCTCAGCTTGATGGTTTCGGCGGTGACCGCAACCGCCGAGCCGAGGGACAGTGCCGCGGCAAAGGCGGCGATGGTCAGGTGTTTCAGCATTTTCTTACCTCCTTGGGATGTGCTGACTATGATGTCATTAAACGAATCCGGTCAACCGTGGAACCGTCACTGAACGAAGCCGGTCAACCGTGGGACGGTCATCGAGATCGCCGGGATGTACGTGATCAGGAAGATCACGACGATCTCGATGGCGAGGAAGGGCAGAATCGACCTCGCGATTGTCTCGACCCGTTCCCCGGAAACGGACGAGGCCACGAACAGGACAAGGCCCATTGGCGGTGTCGCGAGGCCGACCGTCAGGTTGACGCTCATGATGATCGCGAAGTGCACCGGATGCACGCCGAGGTCGACGAAGACCGGACCGAGGATGGGTCCGAGAATGATGATCGCCGGGCCCGCATCCAGAAACATGCCCACGACGAAGAGCAGCAGGTTGATCAGGAACAGCAGGATCAGCGGATTTTCGGAAAGGCTTAGGATGAAGTCGGCAAGGATCTGCGGCGCATAGCTCAGGGAAACAACGGTCTTGAACGCAAGTGCGGCGCCGACGAGGAGCAGGATGACCGCGCTGGTCGTCGCCGCGCGCGCCAGCACGTCCGGCAGGTCCCGGATCGTCATCGTGCGCAGGATCAGGAACGCCACGATCACCGCGTAGGCCACCGCGACTGCGGCGGCCTCGGTCGGCGTGAAGACGCCTGCGAGAATCCCGCCCAGGATCAGGATAGGCGTCTGCATCGGCACCACGGCGCGCTTGCAGACCATGCGGAAGTCGCTGGAAACGGCGCGTCGCAGCCCAAGCATGAACCCGTGCGCCACCAGGAAGCCGGCGCCGAATGCCAGCCATTCGGCTAGGGCGGTCGGCGTTTCGCCGAGAGGCACGAGCTGGGCAAGGAGCCAGCCGATGTTGATGCGGACGATGACGAAGGAGAACCAGTATTCCATGCGTCCGAGCTCGACGCCGGTTGTAACGACGCGTCTCGCGGGCGGCAGTTCGTAGCGGTCGGCGACGGCCCGGACCATGAACATCAGCCCGACGCCCACGAGGATGCCGGGCACGATGCCCGCAAGGAAGAGGGCGGCCACTGATTCGCCCATCACGTAGGCATAGATGATCATGATGCCCGAAGGAGGGATTATCGGGCCGATGACCGAAGAGGCGGCGGTGATCGCGGCGGCGAAGCGGCGCGTGTAGCCCTCCTTTTCCATTGCCGGAATCAGCATGGAGCCGAGCGCCGAGGTGTCCGCCACGGCCGAGCCGGAAAGGCCCGCGAACATGATGGAGGAAAGGATGTTGACCTGTGCGAGGCCGCCCCGGAGATGCCCGATCAGCGCCTGCGAGAACTCGACGATCCTGATGGTGATACCGCCCCTGTTCATGAGTTCCCCGGCCAGCATGAAGAACGGGATCGCCATGAGCGGGAAGCTGTCCATGCCGTTGTAGACGTTGCGGTAGAGCAGCGAGATGTCCTTTTCCTGCCCCGCGAGCCAGAGCAGGATGCCGGGTGCGGCGATCAGCCCGAAGAAGACCGGGAGCCCGATCGCCAGGAACAGCAGGAAGGCGGGGAGGAACCAGATCAGCATG
>JAJDVJ010000048.1 GCA_022826205.1 Silicimonas sp.
AACACCCCGAAGAGCGTGCCTGGACAGCCCTGATCACCAGAAACGGCCACTGAAACCGGCGCGAAGAGAACCCGGTTCGCCTCAGGCATGCCCGTTCCTTGCCACTTCAACGCTCCAGAACCGACAATAAAATGGTCCTGCCCCGCAATGCTTGAGAGGAGCAGGTTCCATGAAAATCGGCTACAATGGACTGGCCGTTCCTGGCCCGACCAATATGCCCTTTCAGATCCGTCAGGCCATGGAAGTGGCCCTTCAGGATCATCGGGCGCCGGACTTCCCGGACTTCACCCTGCCGCTGTTTGAAGACCTCAAGGACATTTTCATGACCTGGAGCGGTCGTGTGTTCATATATCCGTGCTCTGGCACAGGCGGTTGGGAAGCGGCCATCACGAACACGCTCTCCGAAGGCGACACCGTCCTGGCGTCGATCTTCGGGCAGTTCTCGCTTCTCTGGGTGGACCTGTGTCAACGGTTCGGGCTTGACGTGGACGCCATCGATGTCGAATGGGGCAAAGGCGTTCCGCTGGCTGAGTATCGCCGAAAGCTGGCAGCGGACACGAACCATCAGATCAAGGCCGTGCTTGTCACCCATAACGAGACCGCGACCGGTGTGACTTCCGACGTAGCTGCGGTCCGCCGGATCCTGGATAGGCTGGATCATCCCGCTCTTCTGTTCGTGGACGGCGTGAGTTCCGTCGCCTCCATCGACTTCCGCATGGACGAGTGGGGCGTGGACGTGGTCGTCTCGGGATCTCAAAAGGGCTTCATGATGCCAACCGGCCTGGCCGTGATCGGTGTAAGCCAGAAGGCCATTGACATGGGGCGGCAGGCGGGGCTTCGACGCTGCTTCTTCGATTTTCAGGACATGATCAAGACCAACGATCAGGGCTACTTCCCGTACACTCCGGCGGCAACGCTCTTGCACGGCTTGCGCGCGTCGGTCGACATGCTGAAGGAGGAGGGACTGCAAAACGTCTTTGCCCGTCACCATCGCTTGGCCGGCGGCGTACGCGCCGCGGTGGAGGCCTGGGGGCTGCGCACCTGCGCGCAAGGCCCCGAGTGGCATTCGGACACGGTCACGGCGATTCTTGTGCCCAGCGGGTTTGATGCCAATGACGTCATCCAGACGGCCTATCACAATTACAACCTGTCGCTCGGCGCTGGCCTGAACAAGGTCGCGGGCAAGGTCTTCCGGATCGGCCACCTAGGCTGGCTGAACGAGATCATGGTGCTTCAAACGCTGGGCGGTGTTGAACTTGCCATGCGCGACGTGGGCATTCCGTTCGAGCCCGGCGCAGGCGTTGGGGCGGCCGTGCGTCACTTCGTCGAAAACGCAGACGCCTTCCGGACGGCCGCGGAATGAATGACGATGCAAAGGATGCGCCTTCGGGCAAATCGGCAGGCAGGTACGGCAAGATGCGGATTGTCTTCCTTGACCGGTCGACGATCGGGCCCTCGGTGAATGTATCGAAGCCAACCTTCGACCATGACTGGGTGGAATACGACCGTACGGCGCCTGATGAGGTGATCGGACGACTCGAGGGTGCGGACATCGCGGTGTCGAACAAGGTGCCGATCCGGCGGGATGTCATCGAGGCGCTGCCGAAACTCAAGATGATCTGCATCCCGGCGACTGGTCATGATGCGTTTGACATCGACGCTTGCCGAGAACGGGGTATCGTCGTGTCGAACGTGCGTGGCTATGCGGCGAACACGGTGCCGGAGCACACGTTTGCACTGATCCTTGCGCTGCGGCGCAGCCTGGTCGGGTTTCGCCAGGACGTGATCAACGGAGAGTGGCAAAAGGCGGCACAGTTCTGTTTCTTCAACCATCCGATCCGGGATCTGGTGGGATCGACACTTGGCATCTTTGGTGAAGGCGTCTTGGGTCAAGGTGTGGCCAGGCTGGCGCGAGCCTTCGGGATGGAGCCACATTTTGCGGCACATAAGGGCGTTGAGGGCCTGGGGCCGCTCTATACGCCGTTTGACCAGGTAATCGAGGAGTCGGATGTATTGACCATGCATGCGCCGCTGATGCCTTCGACCAGGAACATGATTTCGGACCGCGAATTCGGGATGATGAAGAAGAAGCCGTTGATCATCAACGCCTCCCGAGGGGGGCTCGTGGACGAGGCCGCGTTGGTGCGTGCACTTGATGCTGGCCGGATTTCTGGGATCGGGTTCGATGTTCTGACAAGCGAACCGCCGCTGCCAGACAACCCGCTGCTCTCTGTGCTTGACCGTCCCAACGTGATCGTCACACCGCATACGGCCTGGGCCAGTGATGAGGCGATGCAAACACTCTGGGATCAGGTGGTGGATCACCTGGAGAACTTCCAGCGCGGAGAACCTTCGAACCGGGTGGCGTGACGGAAAAGCTCGGACCGGGCAGTCTCCAGTGTTGATACCGCCTGACGAGGTCATCGAGCCAGGAGGCCGGTCATCTCGTCAGGTCATCGATATCCGAAACTGTGCAAGGGTAATCCCGAACGCAGGATGAAGCAGACGGATTTGGCTTGGCGACCGTAGTGTTCCCGCCAAGGAACACTGATGCGCAACCATCTACAGCCTCTTCCTTGTTCAATTGCATCACTGTGCGCTGGGTTCTCGAAAGCGCGCCTCTAGAGCGCTGTATTACAACTCTTTTTCCAAGACACCGGACATCATGTAACCTGACGCTCACCGTTACGAAGTCAAAGATTCGCCGGGTTGATTCAATCCTCGGAACTGGTGCGTCGCCGAGTGTCTGGAAACCTTACTTATGGCCCGTGAACGCGCCAAGATCTCAATCGTTGTCCGGGTGGAATGAAGTTCAATGTAAGTGTTCCGCTTTCACTCCGGGGAAGGTCAAGGAAAAGTGGCAAATGCTGTTGCAACTGCTCCGTCGGATTTTGCATCAGTCGGGCGTGATCCAAAGCTGATGCTCTGATTTACGGTGGGCAAAAGACATGCCTGCATTGAACCTCCACACAAACACTTGATCCGGTTACAGGCATGAGTCGGGAATCGCCTGCATTCGGGTGACTATCTGTGAGTGGTGAGCGAAGTTGGACAATTGACTGGGAAGTTCGGGCAGGTTGCCCGTGTCTCCGCAGCAGGCATACCATCGCTGGCATATGCCAGGTCAGGCCTCTATGGCTCGTTGCATGACGGAAGCTGTATCAGGATTGAGGCGGCAACGCTGTCTCTAGTTGGATCCGTGGAGGTCGTCATGGCATTGAACTGCAGTCAATTGGCCCGGGATGGACGCTGCCCGAATTCATCTTCGGGAAAGTCGGCCATTCGAACGGCCGCATCGCGCCGCCGACATTCCAACGAGTCTGGCATCGGAACGGAAAGGGGAGCCCATATGGAACTCTTGGCGACATTCAGCCACTCAAACGTGCGCAAGCCCGTAATCATGCAGGTGGGCCAGGCAGCAACCCAGGACAGCCGAACGCTTCCCGTGGCACCGGCCGCAATTCTCGCGAGGGCGGTGGGATGAGCCCCGGAACTGGCGAAGGGCTGAGTGCAATGATCTGCACTCACGGTATCATTCTCGGCACCGAACGGTATGAAGCATGCCTAGCGTTCTACCGCGACGTGCTTGAACTGCCGGTCTGGTTTGAAAAGGACAGGCTCTGCTGTCTTCATTTTGGCGACGGGTACCTGATGATCGAGACAGGTGGGCTTGCACGCGATGGCCGCAAGAGCAACGCCGAAAACCCGACCATGCTGCGGTTCAATGTCAAGGATGTCGATTTTGCCGCAGACCTGCTGGAAGCACGTGGCATTCCGGTGCTGCGCAAGTCCTTCGACTGGGGACAGGTGGCCACATTCACCGACCCTGACGGCAACGCCTGCGAATTGAAGGATGCGGAAGATCCGTTCTTTTCCCGGCCAGACCAGGCAGAGAAGCGTCAATGAGCGCCATCAAGTTCGCCCAGATTGAACCTACCATGCGTTGCAACTTCACATGCGCCTTCTGCATGGGCAGGTTCATGGCTCTATAGGACAATTCAATCGAGTCTTTTTCGGCGGCGCTGAAGCTCAGCAACGATTTGGAACAGGCCGAACCGCACGGTGAAGGCGAGCCGCCCCTGCACCGGCAGTTCTTCGACTCGGCGCGAATGGTCAAAGCCGACGGCGCGAGAATTTCGTTCATTCCTGCTTCTGAGTCACGCCAAATGGTCAGCCTTGCAACGAAACTTAAAAGGAATACCGCAGCGACACCCGGAGACCGTGGCTCCGAATACGCGCCCACGTGGGAGCCAGATCGAGCGCAATCGGTTCGCGGATGCCGTCGTGCCATGTCACTCCGCCTTCGCCCGTCCCGGTGTGGACCTCGCCGAGATCGGTGTAGCGCCACGCCATGTCCAGACCAAGTCGCTCATTCAGTGGCAGCGTGACCCCAGCAGTCACCATCCAGGCCAAGTCCGTCCGGCTCCCACCCCGCACGCTCGTCGTCGTCGCCGGAAACGTCATGGTGGTCATGCCGATCCGGTTGCGCACTGCACCTATGCCCGCTCCGACATAAGGCGTGATCGCCGTCCGTCTGCGTGATCCCAGTGCGGGAAAGTCTGCAAACGCCGCCAGCATGCCGGATATCGACGAGATGTCGGCAGCCACCGATTGTTGTCGATCCGGTGCGAGAAAGTTGGCACGTCCCTCGAAGCTGTAGCTCGGCCGGTGTTCCAGCATCAACTCGTAGCGCATCGCGCCTGCGGGTGCGTAGCCGAGCCCGAGTTCCAGCACTGGTGTCTTCCCGAAGTCGCCGAGGGAACGACGAGGCGCTCCGTCACGGTCCGTTCCGCAACCGTACAGCGCCGCCGGCACGGTGCTTGAGCAGTCGATGTCGGTGAAGGCCGCGTCGCCGGACCAGTCAAGTCCAAGGCCGCCCCGGAGATAGAAACCGTCGGCGCCTGCAACTCCTGGACACAACGACATCGAAGCAAGGGTCGCGACAACCGAAAGCTGGGAAAACGCATTCAGGGGCCTGCAACGCATGGCCAAAGCCCCAAGACGGCGGCATCCCGGAAGGGCACGCACCGTGGTTGCGCGTACGATGCCGAACATCCTGACTGGAGGCCACCTTGCGATGTTGCCTCGACTCCGCGCGTTCATGTGATTGATTTCCATGCCGTTTAACTGAAACTGGTGCCGCAATGAGGGCAAACAGGCGCATTACGGCCTTTGCCACGTGCATTTGCTGGATGTGTCAGCGTGGTTTGCGGGAAGGTATCGTGCCACATATGTGCACTCGCCGGAAATACCGGCAAATTTTCCAGTTCCGCCCATGATCTGAAACCGACCCTCGCCGCCACCGCCTTCCGCAATGTCGCCTTCCCTTCGACGGGCCAGAAGGTAAATCTCGTCACCCGTGACATCCGTGTGTGTGCATGGAGACTCCACTTCTACGACACCGTTTCGCATTGTTCGGACGAACACGACACACCTCGCAATGCTCCTCTCGCCCTTGACAAAGGGCGCGCCGCTGCTCTCCAGGATCGTGCTGGTTCCAACAAGCGTGCCGGCTGTTACGGCGCCCCCCGCATGATCAATGGTGGTGTAGTCCTGAACATAGCTTTGCAGGCTGCGAAAGCTGCCCGCTTCCTGTGCATCGGCGTTATCCTTCAAAACAAGCAGCATCGACATTGCAAAGGCGGCTGCAAGCATGGCTTTCAATCCCATCACGGCAGTTCCTCTCCAGTCTTCTTCGTCACTCGTGTTGGCATCAGATGTCCCTAGCAGTCTGTCGTTTTTTGGTCGAGCGTGGCCGCAACCCTTCGTTCCGGGGACTGTCAGACGGATCGCTTTGGCGATCAAGCATGGATTGCGGAATTTCGCGAAGTTGCCAAGTCCTTCAGCAGGATCCCGCCCAACTTTGTGGACCTTCCGGGCTGGAGACCTCGCTCGTGCGCAGCCTGGCTTCCCATTCTCTCGTCGCATCGGCGCTGCCGAAGCATTGCGCAATTTCCGGCGCCACCTAAACGACCCGGGTTTCCTGCCCATAGATTCAACTTAGCGGCATCACCGAACCCTGCCGATGCAGCCAATCCGGGGTTGACGATGCACACCCCGTGTCCGACACCCTCGAACATGGGAGCCGCGCGCCTGACCATCGATCTTGACGCCATTTGCGCAAACTGGCGCGCACTTGATGCCCTGTCGGACAACGAAGTGGAGACGGCTGCCGTCGTCAAGGCCGACGCATATGGGATCGGAGCTACCCGGGTAGCGAAGGCGCTGGTTGAAGCAGGCGCGAGAAGTTTTTTCGTCGCCCTTGTCGAGGAAGGCATCGCGGTCCGCGGCATGCTCGGCACCCAGCCCGACATCTATGTGTTCGCTGGCCACATGGCAGGCAAATCCGATGCGTTGGTTTCGGCACGATTGATTCCGTTGCTGAATGCGCCGGACCAGATGTCACGACATGTCGAGAACACGCCCTCCCATCCATTTGGCGTTCAACTCGATACCGGCATGAACCGTCTGGGCTTTGAGCCTTCAGAATGGAACGACTGCAAGGGCGAACTCCTGGAGTCCGCGCCACTCCTCGTCATGAGCCACCTTGCTTGCGCTGATGAACCAGATCATCCAATGAACGCGCTGCAGCTTGATGCATTTCGCGGGATGACCGACGGAATTCCAGCCCGCCGCTCGCTTGCAGCCACTGGTGGGATTCTCCTCGGGCCGAAGTACCATTTCGACCTGACCCGGCCGGGCGTCGGGCTCTACGGCGGCCAGCCATTTGGTGAGGCTCGGCCTACCGTCCATCTTGATGTGCCGGTGATCCAGACAAGGACCGTTCAGCCCGGTGAGACCGTGGGTTATGGCAACACCTGGACCGCGACCTCTCCGACAAGGGTTGCCACGATCTCTGCCGGATATGCGGACGGACTCCTGCGAGCAGCGGCGCCCGGAGCCGTGGTTTTTGCCGGGAACACGCCGTGTCCCGTCGTCGGGCGAATATCGATGGACCTCATCACCGTTGACGTGAGCGGACTGCACGAGGTGCCGGGATCGTTGCAAGTCATCGGCCGCAATTCCTCGGTTGACGCCTTTGCCGAGGCCGCAGGAACGATCGGCTACGAAGTCCTGACATCCCTCGGAGCACGCTACGAACGCGTATACTTGCCGCAATGAATGTCCTGGCCATCATCGGTCGGGCAGTGCTCGCCATGCTCGCTGCGATCGGCCGGGTCACGCTGTTTGCCGTCGATACAGTCAGCCACTTGGGACGGCCTCCCTACTATCCCCGCGAGTTCGCGCAGGCGCTGGTGCAGATTGGCTACTTCTCGCTCCCAGTGGTCGGATTGACCACAATCTTCACTGGCGGCGCCTTGGCCCTCCAGATCTATGCCGGTGGTGCACGGTTCTCTGCCGAGGCCGTTGTGCCTCAGATCGTCGCGATCGGCATGGTGCGCGAACTGGGGCCGGTCCTCGTCGGCCTCATGATCGCCGCCCGCGTCACCTCCTCGATCGCAGCCGAAATCGCCACGATGAAGGTCACGGAGCAGATCGATGCCCTGATCACTCTCTCAACCAATCCGGCCAAGTACCTGACTCTGCCCCGTGTCCTTGCCGCAACGGTCGTCATGCCGTTCCTGGTTGGCGTCGGCGACATCATCGGAATCATGGGCGGCTATCTCGTCGGCGTAGAGCGGCTGGGTTTCAACGCCGGAACGTATCTGAGAAACACCATTGACTTCCTGGAGCCGCTGGACGTCGTCTCGTCTCTCACCAAGGCCGCCGTTTTCGGCTTCCTTGCCGCCCTGATGGGCTGCTATTTCGGCATGCGATCCGACCGTGGCGCACAAGGCGTTGGGCGGGCAACTAAGAGCGCGGTCGTTGCCGCAAGCGTGCTGATCCTCGCTGCCAACTTCGTGCTTACAGAGCTGTTTTTCTCGGCATGATCGAACTTGTGGATGTACATAAGGCCTTTGGCGCGAACACGGTTCTGACCGGGGTCAACCTGACTCTGCGGAAGGGCAGGAGCATGGTGATCATCGGCGGCTCGGGCACGGGCAAGTCGGTTCTCCTGAAATGTGTGCTAGGACTTGTTCAGCCGGACAAGGGTGCGATCAGCGTGGATGGAACGGACGTCACCAATCTCCGTCAGGGCACGCCCGAACGGGACGCGTTCCTCGCCCGGTTCGGAATGCTCTTCCAGGGCAGCGCACTCTTCGATTCCCTTCCGGTTTGGCAAAACGTGGCGTTCCGGCTGTTGCGTGGATCCCTCAAGAAGCCACGGACGGAAGCGCACGAGATTGCAGTCGAGAAGCTCCGCCGAGTCGGGTTGTCGCCCGATGTGGCGGAACTGTTTCCAGCCGAGCTTTCAGGAGGCATGCAGAAGCGCGTAGGCCTTGCCCGTGCCATCGCCACCGAACCCGAGATCATCTTCTTCGACGAGCCAACGACCGGACTCGACCCGATCATGGCGGGCGTCATCAATGACCTGATCCGCGGGATTGCAAACGAGATGGGCTCGACTGCCATGACCATCACGCATGACATGTCGAGCGTCCGGGCGATCGCGGACGAAGTCGCGATGCTCCATGACGGCATGATTCAGTGGACCGGACCTGCAAGCGAGATGGACAGCAGTGGCGATCCGTGCGTTGCGCAGTTCATCGCAGGCAGCGCCGAGGGACCAATCGAGACGGTCCGTTGAAGTCGTGACCGCCGTTCATGCTGCGAGATCGGACAGTGGGGGAAGCGACCTCCGCCAAACCGCGCAGGGACAGGGGCATTGCGCATCCGTTCATCGTGCCAAATCACGTACCAATTCCGACAGGTCACGCGCTAACCCTGTTCGATACCCGCTTGTCTCGCCCTGTCGGCACAGGCAAGAAGGCGCCATGACGAAATCCATGCGCCTCTCCTGCGCGAATTGCGGCGCCGTGCATGCCAAGTGGTCCGGACGCTGCGACGAGTGCGGTGCCTGGAACTCGATTTCCGAGGACGCACCGCTGTCGACCGGACCCGGATCCAAGGGTCTTGGTTCCGTACGCGGCAATGTTGTTCCGCTCAGCGACCTCGCGAGCGAGGACCAGCCTCTTCCTCGCGACAATTCCGGCATGGCCGAACTTGACCGGGTTCTAGGCGGAGGGCTTGTTCCCGCAAGTGCCATCCTGGTAGGCGGCGATCCGGGCATCGGCAAGTCGACGCTGCTTCTGCAGGCTGCGGCGGCCTATGCGCGAAAGGGACTGCGGGCAGTCTACATCTCGGGGGAAGAAGCTTCGAGCCAGATCAGGCTGCGTGCCAATCGCCTTGGGCTGGCCGATGCCCCGGTGCGACTCGCTGTGGAAACCGACCTTCGGAACATTCTGACGACCCTGGAAGAGGAGAAACCGTCGATCGCCGTCATCGACTCGATCCAGACCGTTTGGCTGGACACGGTCGAAAGCGCACCAGGCTCGGTCTCGCAGGTGCGTGCGGCGGCACATGAGCTCACGTCATTCGCCAAGCGCAGGGGCATCAGCGTGGTGCTTGTGGGCCATGTCACCAAGGAAGGCCAGATCGCGGGTCCACGCGTCGTCGAGCACATGGTCGACACGGTGCTCTACTTCGAAGGCGAGCGCGGCCATCAGTTCAGGATCCTTCGCGCGGTCAAGAACAGGTACGGGCCGGCCGACGAAATCGGTGTGTTCGAGATGACAGGTGCCGGTCTGGCCGAAGTGGCGAATCCGTCCGCGCTGTTCCTTTCCGACCGCGATGCAGGCAGCCCCGGAACGACCGTCTTTGCGGGCATAGAGGGCACTCGGCCCGTCCTGTGCGAGATCCAGGCACTGATCTCCCCTGCCCCTGCCGGAAGCGCCCGACGCTCTGTGGTCGGCTGGGACGGCGGTCGGCTTGCCATGATCCTGGCGGTCCTTGAAGCTCGTTGCGGCATCCCGTTTGCGGGGCTTGACGTATATCTCAATGTCGCCGGCGGCCTTCGGATCACCGAGCCGGCCGCAGACCTCGCCGTCGCAGCCGCGCTGCTTTCCGCACGCGAGGACGTGCACCTGCCTCCGCAAACGGTCGTCTTTGGCGAAATCAGCCTGTCCGGCATGCTGAGACCGGTCGGCCAGACAGAAGCTCGCCTGAAAGAGGCGGAAAAGCTCGGATTTGAATCAGTGATTCTGCCTGATCGTAGCAAGATGGGCACGGCAACCGGCATGAAGGTTCAAGTGATGCCCGATCTTGCCACTTTGGTTGGAGAAGTGTTTGGAGCAGGGTAGACATCCACGAGGGAGCAACTAGGCAAGGGAATGGACGGCTTCACAATTATCGACGGCGTCGTTGCGCTGATCATCATCGTTTCCGCACTCCTCGCATATTATCGGGGGTTCGTTCGTGAGACGTTGTCGATCTGCGGATGGATTCTGGCCGCCGTTCTGGCATATCTCCTCGCTCCCACTGTCGAACCGCTGGTCAAGGAAATCCCCGTCGTCCGCAACGTGCTGGGCAATTCCTGTGAACTTGCCCTGATTTTCGCATTTGCAGTTGTATTTGCAGCGTCCTTGATCGTCACTTCGATTTTTTCGCCCCTGTTTGCAGGGGCGGTCCAGCGCTCGGCGGTTGGAGGCGTCGATCGCGGCGTCGGCTTCCTCTTCGGCGTCATGCGTGGTGCGATCCTGGTTGCCGTTGCACTTGTCATCTATCAGCGAGTCATCGTGTCGGAACCGATTCCCGTCGTGGATGACAGCCGCTCAGTTGCGGTCTTCGCCGAGGTCACGGACGCGATAGATGAGCAAGTGTCCACAAATGCGATGAACTGGATTACGCGACAGTACGATCAATTGATCGACAATTGTTCAAGAGCTGGCACCGACGTGTAGACCTGCACTATCAGAAATACAGATCTACATTTTCATTCCCGCGCGTCTATTCTTGGGAAACAGAGGTGCGTGTCAGGGAATTTGACCCGCCCGAGCTCTGGCAGCAAAAGCAGGGGTCTCACGAGCACAAGGTGCCGCCTGACGGCAAGCAATCCCGAACGGTGATACGAAATGCCCGCGTGACACATCTGTCGCAAGGCGTTAATAGATGGTCGCGCTGCTGCCAATTCGAGACGGGCATGTCCGAACCCATTCTGCCTCGACCCCAGACGACCCATCCGTTCGACGATGACAAGCTTCGTGAAGAGTGCGGCGTATTTGGCGTCAACGGCGTTACGGACGCCGCAAGCTTTGTGGCGCTCGGGCTGCATGCCCTGCAGCACCGTGGGCAGGAAGCTGGGGGAATTGTCTCCTACGAACCCGGCGAAGGCTTCCACTCCGCACGTCGCACAGGCCTCGTGCGCGACACGTTCACCAATCAGTCCGTGATGGACACGCTGCGCGGGGAACTGGCCATTGGTCATGTGCGATATTCGACCGCCGGCTCCAAGGGACCTGCAGAAATCAGGGACGTGCAGCCGTTCTTTGGCGAATTCTCCATGGGCGGAGCGGCCATCTCGCATAACGGCAACATCACGAATGCCGATGCGCTGCGCCGCGAACTCATTGAGCACGGTTCGATATTCCAGTCCGGTTCGGACAGCGAGTGCATCATTCACTTGATGGCCAGATCGCTGCAAAAGTCAGTGCCCGAACGGATGAAGGATGCCTTGAGGAGGGTCGAAGGCGCATTTTCGGTGGTTGCCATGACTCGCACCAAGCTGATCGGTGTCCGCGATCCCTTGGGCGTTCGCCCTTTGGTATTGGGCCGTGTCGGTGGCGGAGGCTGGGCGCTGGCTTCCGAATCCTGTGCCCTGGACATCATCGGCGCCGAATTCGTGCGGGAGATCGAACCGGGCGAGATGGTTGTCATCGAAGAAAACGACGTTGCCAGCCATATGCCGTTTGAGCGACGCGAGTCGCGCTTCTGCATCTTCGAGCATGTCTATTTCTCGCGCCCCGACAGCCAGTTGAACGGTCGTTCGGTCTACGAGACCAGGTCCGCGATCGGCGAGGAACTGGCCAAGGAAGCGCCGGTTGACGCCGATCTGGTTTCCCCCGTGCCGGACAGCGGAACGCCCGCAGCGATCGGCTACAGCCGGGAAAGCGGTATTCCCTACGCCATGGGGATCATTCGCAACCAGTACATGGGCCGGACCTTCATCGAACCGACCGAGCAGATTCGAAACATGGGCGTGCGCCTGAAACTCAACGTCAACCGTGCGCTCGTCGCCGGGCAACGGGTCGTGCTGGTTGACGACAGCGTCGTGCGCGGCACCACCTCGCTCAAGATCAAGGAAATGATCCTGGATGCCGGTGCAAAGGAGGTTCACTTTAGAATCGCCTCGCCGCCGACGGCGTGGCCATGTTTTTACGGTGTGGACACGCCCAATCGGGAGAACCTTCTCGCCGCGACCATGAGCGAAGCGGAGATGTGCCGTCACCTGGGCGTCACGTCGCTCAAGTTCATTTCACTTGACGGGCTTTATCGAGCTGTTGGCGAGGCCGAGGGACGGAACACGGAAAGCCCGCAATATTGCGATGCTTGTTTTTCGGGCGAATACCCCATTGCACCGTCCGATCAGATCGAGAAGGGTTTCGCGCTCAAGGCTGCCGAATGAACTCCAAGTTTCGCTCTGGATGTGGCAAATGAGCGCGCCACACAGGTGAAGCTAGAGTGCAAATGCCGAAGCGATTCCAGTGAAAATTCGTAGCGAAATGCCAATCCACCAGATGCCTCGTTCCAGGCATTGCATGCGACTCTCATGACTGCTTTTGCGTGACAGCCGAATCGGGATTCCAACCCGGCTGTGCAAAGTCGAATCCTTGTTCTTGTCCAATCAGACGCATTGCCACACTGCGGCTTCGGAGGGGAAAGAGCTGTGTGAACAGCGTTGATCGACATGCGCGGTCGCCGTGATGCATACATCAAACGGATTGACCCCGCGTCCCTGCCCGGCCATTGAGTGACGCAAATCGGAGCAGACATGGCAACCCCAGCGCCGTTCGCAGCCTATGAATTCCAGATCGCCTGGCGGTACCTCCGCGCAAAGCGGGCCGAAGGCGGGGTCAGCGTCATGACCTGGATCAGCTTGATCGGGATCACGCTGGCCGTCGCGGCGCTCATCATCACCCTTGCCGTACGTTCGGGCTTTCGCGACGAATTCGTCTCGACCATTCTCGGCGCAAATGCCCACGTTACCGTCTATTCCAGAAGCTACGTGACCGAAAGCGGCAACATCACGGACGTGATTCCTGACTACGCGGAATGGGCCGAGCGGCTAAGCGAGGTCGAAGGAGTCACCCGCGTGGCACCACTGATCAGAGGCCAAGTGATGGCGGTACACCGCGGCAAGACCAGCGGCATGGATGTCTTTGGCATCGCCGGACAGGATCTTGAGCGGATCCCACGCATTGCAGATCCAGATGGGACTCTGGGCATGATCGAGGATTTTGATGGGGGCATCGCGATTGGGCGGGAGGCGGCGCGATCGCTCGGCGTGACCGTCGGAGACGTCGTTCGCCTCATCAACCCCGAAGGCGTGAAGAGTCCCTTTGGCACAAGCCCGCGAGTGAACGAATACGAAGTCGTCTACATCTTCAGTTCAGGGCGCTACGACATCGACCGAACCCGTGCCTACCTGCCGTTCGCAGAAGCCCAAACCTATTTTAACCGGGAGGGTGTGGCAGACGAATTGGAAGTGAACGTCGTCGAGCCTGAGTCCATCGATGCCGTTGCACCCCTGCTTCGGGAGGCCGGGGGCGAGCGGGCCCGGGTCTGGACATGGAAGGACTCGGCCGGCGGCTTCCTCAGGGCGCTTGAGGTCGAGGACACCGTGATGTTCGTGCTGATGAGCGTCCTTGTACTCATCGCATCCATGAATATCATCAGCGGGCTGGTCATGCTCGTCAAGAACAAGGGCCGAGACATAGGCATCCTTCGGACGATCGGCCTGACCCAAGGTGCCGTCATGAGGGTGTTCTTTCTGACAGGTGCGCTCATCGGCACGCTCGGGACACTCTTCGGCGTCATTCTCGGCTGCCTGTTCGCAATCTATTTCGACCCGATCCTCGCCTTCGTGAACGGAGTCACGGGCGGCGAGGTCTGGGAAGCCTCGGTGCGTGGCATCTACCGTCTGCCGGCAAAGCTCGAACTGAGCGACGTGCTCGCCGCCGTCGGGCTTTCGCTGGCGCTTTCATGGGGCATCACGCTCTTCCCCGCACGGCGTGCCGCCCGAATGAACCCGGTCGAGGCTCTCCGCTATGAGTGACGTGCTGACGCTGCAGGGCGTCAAAAAGACGTACAACGCGGGCAAGCCGAATGCGCTGACCGTGCTCGAAGGCACCGATCTGTCCCTTGCAGCCGGCGAGGTTGTGGCCCTTGTCGCGCCCTCCGGCGCAGGCAAGTCCACGCTGCTGCATGTTGCCGGACTGTTAGATTCGTGCGACGCCGGATCCGTAGCCATCGACGGTGCCGACATGACGCGGGCAGGCGAAGCCGCGCGCACTGCCGCAAGGCGACAGGACATCGGATTTGTCTACCAGTTTCATCATCTTCTGCCCGAGTTCTCGGCGCTCGAGAACGTTGTCCTGCCGCAACTCGCAAATGCAGTGCCCGTGCCGGACGCAAGGGAACGCGCTGAGGTGCTTCTCTCGCGGGTAGGCTTGCGCGAACGCGTCGGGCACCGGCCCGCCGCGCTGTCAGGTGGCGAGCAGCAACGGGTCGCCTTCTGCCGCGCCCTGGCCAACGGCCCCAAGGTGCTGCTGGCCGACGAGCCCACAGGCAACCTGGATCCTGCAACGTCACAAGACGTGTTTGCGGCGCTCATGGAACTGGTAAGGGAAACCGGCCTTGCGGCCGTCATCGCGACGCACAACCGTGAGCTTGCATCGATCATGGACCGGATCGTGCGACTGGAAGACGGAAAGCTCCGCTGATCCGCAATCCCGGGGTCATGACTGGCGAGCGGTCCCAGGTCAGACGTGCGCACGCACATTTTCGCCGTCAAACGTCCAACTCTTCCACAAACCGTGCGTTCTCCTGGATGTACTGGAACCGCAACTCCGGCTTCTTCCCCATCAGGCGCTCTACCAGGTCGCCGGTCTCTCCGGGAACGTCTTCGTCGGTCGTGACCCGGATCAGCGTCCGCGATGCCGGATCCATGGTGGTCTCCTTGAGGTCCTTGGCGTCCATTTCGCCCAATCCCTTGAATCGCTGGACGTCAATCTTGCCCTTTCCGCCCAGCCCTTCGGCAAGAACGCGCTCCTTTTCGGCATCGCTGGCCACATAGGCGCGATTGGCGCCTTGGGTCAACCGGTACAGAGGAGGACAGGCAAGATAGAGATGCCCCTTGTCCACCAACGGCCGCATCTGCGTGTAGAAGAATGTCATTAGCAGCGATGAAATGTGGGCTCCGTCCACATCGGCGTCAGTCATGATGATGACCTTGTCGTAGCGCAGGTCATCGACATCGAAGCGGGCACCCATGCTGCACCCTAGGGCTTCGCAGAGATCCCTGATCTCCTGGTTTTGCATGAGCTTTGCCGACGCCGCACCGAGAACGTTCAGGACCTTGCCGCGGAGGGGCAGGAGCGCCTGGAATTCCCGGTTGCGGGCAGCCTTGGCGGAACCCCCGGCGGAATCGCCCTCTACGAGGAAGATCTCCGTGCCGTCGCGGGACTTGGCCGTGCAATCGGTCAGCTTGCCCGGAAGACGGAGTTTCCTTGTCGCGCTCTTGCGTGCGGTTTCCTTTTCCTGCCGGCGGCGCATCCGCTCCTCGGCCCGCAGGACAAGGAAGTCCAGGATGGCCCCTGCGGATTTCGTGTCGGCGGCAAGCCAGTTGTCGAAATGGTCGCGAACCGCGCCCTCGACCATTTTCGCGGCGCTCTCGGTGGCGAGCCTGTCCTTCGTCTGCCCGACGAATTGCGGCTCGCGAATGAAGATGGAAACCAGCGCCACTCCGCCGGTTGTCAGGTCTTCCCGTGCTATCTGTGAGGACTTGCGGTTGCCCACCAGTTCGCCATAGGCGCGAATCCCCTTGAGTATGGCTGCCCAGAACCCCGTCTCATGCGTGCCGCCCTCTGGCGTTGGCACCGTGTTGCAATAACTTTGGATGAACCCGTCTCGCGCTGCCGTCCAGTTGATCGCCCATTCGACCTTGCCAGGCTCCCCGAACTTCTCTTTGAAGTCGACCTGACCCGCAAAAGGCTGTTCTGCATAGGTTGTGTCGCCGTTCAGGCTTTCGGTCAAAAAATCTGAGAGTCCGCCCGGAAACCGAAACGTGGCTTCGTAGGGGATGCCATCCACATCAGGCACGCACTTCCAGCGAATCTCGACGCCGCTGAAGAGATAGGCCTTGGAGCGGGCCATCTTGAAGAGGCGCGCCGGCGAAAACTTGAGCGAGCCGAATATCTCGTGATCGGGGTGAAAGGTGACGGTGGTGCCGCGCCGGTTTGAGGCGGCGCCCACGTTCTCGACGCCCGAGAGCGGAATGCCGCGCGAGAACTCCTGCGCATAGACCTGCCTGTCCCGTGCGACTTCGACGCGAAGCTGGTCGGAAAGCGCATTGACGACCGAGATGCCAACACCGTGCAGGCCACCCGACGTCTCGTAGGCCTTTCCGGAGAACTTTCCGCCCGAGTGCAGCTCGCAAAGAATGATCTCCAGCGCGGACCGGTCCGGGAATTTCGGGTGCGGTTCAACCGGAATGCCGCGACCGTTGTCCCGAATCGTGACCGAGTGATCGTCATGAAAATCGACCTCGATCCGGCTTGCATGCCCTGCGACGGCCTCGTCCATCGCATTGTCAAGGACTTCGGCAACCAGGTGGTGAAGCGCACGCTCGTCGGTGCCGCCAATATACATCCCCGGGCGCCTTCGCACCGCTTCGAGGCCCTCAAGGACCTCGATCGAAGCTGCGTCATAGGTATCTGCTACGGTCGCTGCGAGAAGATCGTCGGCCATGTCCTGCTCTTGTTTTCTGAAAGATAGCCGTCTCCGAGCGACTGGGCAATGGGTCCGGCCGACCCAACATCCAATTGTCCGCTTTCTGCCGATCAACTCAGCGCGAATTGCTTCGTCCGCAAACCGAATCACGATCAGATTGTCCGCAGCACACCAGCCGATGCGTTCAGTTGCCTAAGGTGAGACCAAACGTTTGGGAATTATATACATGACAAAACATCAGTCCGCCGTATACCGTTCCGCGTCCTGCCCCGGCAACCCGGCGACATGTGGTTCAATAACTCTCTCGGACGCGCCGGGACGACCCAAGGGGCCGATGTCCCACCCGGCCAGCGCGATCCCGCGCTGGAGAATGTTCCGTGCCGCGTTGACATCGCGGTCCGTCACCAGACCGCAGCCGCCGCAGGCAAACTCGCGCAC
>JAJDVJ010000117.1 GCA_022826205.1 Silicimonas sp.
TGTCAACGCGGCACGGAACATTCTCCGGCGCGGGATCGCGCTGGCCGGGTGGGACGTCGGCCCTTCGGGTCGTCCCGGCGCGTCCGAGAGTGTTCCCGAACCACATGTCGCCGGGTTGCCGGGGCAGGACGCGGAACGGTATGCGGCGGACTGATGTTTTGTCATGTATATAATTCCCATTTATTGAATTGGGCTAATATCTGGAACTGCTTTAATGGCGTCGGCTAGACGGGAGAGCGCCATGCGGCGAATCAGACAGAAAGGAGGCGCCAGAGTTGAGACGTCCGTTGGGGCGCAACCACCGTTGGGCGGACGGTTCATGCCGCTGACGGATGCAGATTGCGATCAGGTCATCGACACTTCCTTTGCCATCCTTGATCGGATCGGCCTTGCCGGCGCAACGCCGGAGATCCGGCGTCTGGCGCTGGAAAATGGCGCCGCAGAGCGCGCCGATGGCCGCCTGACCTTTTCCCGCGCATTGGTCGACGAGATGATCGCCCGTGCCTCCAAGCGTGTGGAACTGCCCGGTTTCGACCCTGCCCGTGGCATCCAGGTCGGCGGCGGCAGGGTGCACATCGGCACCGGCGGCGCGGCGGTGCAGGTGCTGGACGGAGCGTCGAGTCAGTTCCGTGACAGTACGCTCGCGGACCTCTACGGCTTGATGCGCATCGTCGATGCCTGCGACAACATCCATTATTCACTTCGCCCAGTGGTGGCGCGCGACATGTCCGACAACCTCGCGCTCGACATCAACACCGCATTCGCGGCGCTGAAGGCTACATCGAAGCCGATCGGGACCAGTTTCTTCGAGCCTGCCAATGTGGCACCGGTAGTCGACATGCTGGACGCAGCGCTCGGGGCAACCGCGTATGCCGCGCAACCCTACTGCTTCGCCTCGATCTGTCATGTCGTACCGCCACTGACCCTGGCCGAGGAGGCATGCGGCGTGATGCAGGAATGTGTCCGGCTTGGCATGCCGCTGCAGATCTGCTCGGCAGCGCAGGCTGGTGCCACCAGCCCGGCCGCGCTGGCAGGTGCACTGGCACAGGGGCTGGCGGAATCGCTGGCCGGGCTGGCGCTCGTCAACATGATGCGACCGGGCTTTCCTTGCATCCTGGCCTTCATGCCATTCATCTCGGACCTGCGCACCGGCGCCATGACCGGTGGGTCGGGCGAGGCCGCCGTCGCCAACGCCGCCGCCGCGCAACTGCTCTTGAAATTGGGCCTGCCTTCGACCGTCTCGGCCGGGATGACCGACGCAAAGACCGCCGATGCGCAGTCGGGCTATGAGAAGGGATACACCATCGCGCTGGCCGCCCAGGCCGGGGCAGACATGATCAATCTCAGCGTAGGGATGCTGGGCTCGATCATGGCAGCGAGCAAGGAGGCACTGGTGATCGACAACGACATGTGCGGCGCCATCCTGCGCTCCGTCCGCGGCATCGAGATGCCTGCGGGCGGCATCGACCTCGAAATGATCGAAGCTGTTGTGACCGGAGAGGGCCACTACCTCGGCACTCAGCAAACGCTGGAGTTGATGACCACCGAATACGTCTATCCGAAGCTCGGCGACCGCCAAAGCGTCAGCGACTGGCTGAATAGTGGCGCCAATACCGTTTGGGACAAGGCCCGCACCCGCGTCGCCGAGATCGAGGCGATGCCCGCGCCTTCGCATCTGCCGGCCGGTATCGAGGCCGCGATTCGCGCGCGCCTGCCAATCCATCTGCCTGAACCCGAGAAAGCCTGAACCGTGAAGTCGCACGCGCAAGTGTTGATCATTGGTGGCGGTGTCGTCGGTGTTTCTACTCTCTACCACCTCGCCAAGGCGGGGGTGACGGACACGCTGTTGATCGAAAAGAATGAGCTGACCAGCGGTTCGACCTGGCATGCCGCTGGCAACATCCCGACTTATGCCAACAGCTGGGGCGGCATGCGCGCCGGAAATTATGCTTGGCGGCTCTACAAGGAACTTGCCGAAAAGGTCGACTATCCGATCACCTATCGCCACACCGGTGCCTTCTGGCCGGCCCACACACAGGAACGCATGGAGTTCTTTCGCCACCTGGTCGGCATCTCAAAGGGCCTGGGCTATGACATGAGCCTGCTCAGTCCGGCCGAGATGGACGCGATGCATCCCTATTTCAGGTCCGGCGACAGCGTGATCGGAGGAATCCACGACCCTTACGAGGGTGACATCGACCCCAGCCAGCTGACCCAGGCATTGGCCAAGGGCGCGCGCGACCGGGGCGCGCAGATCGAGAGGTTCGTCAGGGTGTCCGGGATCGCTCGGCGGCCTTCGGGTGAATGGCGGGTCAGCACCAGCAAGGGTGCAGTGAATTGCGACGTGGTGGTCAATGCCAGTGGCTACTACGGTCGGCAGGTGGGCGATATGGTTGGCGCAACCCTGCCCGTCGTGACGCTGGAACACCAGTATCTGGTGACCCAGGCACTGCCCGAGTTGGAAGCCAACCCCGAGCAATTCCCGCTCGTCCGTGACCCCGACATCATGTACTATTTGCGGCGCGAACGAAACGGGCTGCTTCTGGGATCTTACGGCCATGCGGGACGTCCGGCCTGGCTTGACGGCATGCCAGATTCCTTTGCCAATCAGCTCTATCCCGACAGCGTCGACGATATCGCCGAGGTGTTCGAGGCCGCTCTGGCGCATGTGCCGATCCTGAGCGAGGCCGGCGTCAGCCGCTTCGTCAACGGCCCGATTCCCTATTCGCCGGACGGCGCGCCGCTCTGCGGGCCGGCCTTTGGCTTGCCGAATTTCTATCACGCCTGTTGCTTTCCTGTGGGCATCACCCATTCCGCCGCCGCAGCCAAGACGTTGACGGAGTGGATCACCGAAGGTGAACCGGAATGGGACATGTCGATGTGGGATCCACGCCGTTTCGGAGATTGGGCAAGCTTCGACTATACTGTCGAACGGGCCAGCGAGCTTTATGAGAATCAGTACTCCATCCCGTTCCCACACCGGATCTGGAAATCGGCGCGCCCGGTGCAGACCACGCCGCTTCATGACAGGCTAAAGGCCAAGGGTGCGGTCTTCGGCCAGATCGCCGGGTGGGAACGTGCCTTCTGGTTCGAGACCGACAACGCCAAGGACGACGGGCGTCTGAGCTTTCACCAAGAGGCCTGGCATGACGCGGTCAAGGCCGAATGCCTGGGCGTGCGCGACCATGTGGGCGTGATGGATCACGGCGGCTTCACCCGCTACGAGGTCGAGGGCGCGGGTGCCACGGATTTTCTCAACCACGTATTCTGCGGCGCAATGCCGACCATCGGGCGGGTCAAGCTCAGCTACATGCTGACCCATAAGGGCAGGGTCTGGTCCGAAGCAACCATCGCCCGGCTGGCGGAGACCCGCTATCTGCTCTGCGGCCCAACCCTGGCCGACCAACGCGATCACGACTGGATGGCGCAGTTTCTGCCCAAGACCGCTGTCACGCTGCGGCGCGGGTCGGACTATGACGCGGCACTGATGGTGATGGGACCGAAATCGCGCGCCGTGCTCCAACCGCTGTCCGAGGCCGACCTGTCGAAGGACTGTGCGCCATGGATGTCGGTGCGTGAGATCACCATCGCCGGTGCGCCGATGATTGCCATGCGGGTCTCTTATGTCGGAGAGCTGGGCTGGGAGCTGCACATGCGCAGCGCTGATCTGGTCGCGGTCTATGAAGCGATCATGGTCGAGGGAGCGGACAAGGGCATTGTCGAATTCGGGTCCTACGCGCTCAACGCCATGCGCCTTGAAAAAGGCTATCACGCCTGGGGGGTCGATTTCGGGATCGAATACACCACCTTCGAGGCGGGGCTGGACCGGTTCGTGAGCCGCATGAAGGAGAGTTTCGTGGGCCGCGATGCATTCCTTGCTCAGTTGGAACAGGAAAGGGCGTATCACTTTACGGCTTTCGAGTTGGACGGTCATGGCGCGGATGCCCTTTCGTCCGACCCAATCTGCCTGGACGGAAAACCGGTCGGCTATGTCAGTTCTGCTGCCACCGGGTTCCGTATCGGCAAGCGGATCGCGCTTGGTTATCTCACTGTTCCGGCCGAGCCGGGCGACAACTTTGAACTTGAGATCTTGGGTCAGCCGGTGCGCGCGACAGTGGCGGCCGCACAGTTCTATGACCCTGATAACGAACGACTCAGGGCGTAGCGCCACGGCACAGGAAATTTCTGCGGCGGCAAAGGTTGCAATCGTCGTCTTCGACATCGTCGGATGTGCCGCAAGCTATCATCTGGCCAAAGCAGGCTGGTCGGTGGTGCTGTTCGAGCGCAAGAAACGTACGAGCGGCACGACATGGCACGCGGCTGGGCTGGTCAGTGAAACCCAAGGCGTTCCGGTAATGCCGACGCCGGCGGTCATGGGGCCGAGGTCGCGGGACTTCCTTACTGTTCGATTGGCGCGGATCTGCATGTGGGGCACCGCCCGGTGCGGGCACAGTGCAGCTCCTTTGTCGGCGAACTGGATTGGGAGCTGCACATACACTTGGAATTCGTCCGGCAGGTGTTCGAGACCGCCCTTTCCGCGCCGCAGGCTCCGCGGCCGTGCGGCAGCATGGCGGTGGATAGCTGCCGGATAGAAATGGGCTTTCGCTATTGGGGCCATGATGTCGGCCTGTTTGACAGCGCGGTGGAAAGCGGTCTCATTTTGCCTGCGATTTCGAGACCGATTTCAACGGCAAAAGAGCGATCTTGGAATGTCGAGCCAATGGCGCGCAAAGCCGGCTGTTGTCTGTCCGTTTGAACGACGCCGATGCCCTGGTCGTTGGCAGAGAGCCAATGCTACGCTAAGCGAGATCGGCGGCCGCCCGACCACGGTTGCCTTTGCTGGAACGTGGACGGCGCGGTCGGTTTGGGTGCTGTAGCATGTCCAGAAGATATGACACTGAAATTGCTGCCAGAAGTGGATTGCCAACTCGTGGCGGCGGGTAGATCGGTGACTGCGGTTGCGACGACGCGCCCGCGTCATGATCTGCAGGCACCGCGGCTGGAAAGAGGATAGGCACTACATTGAGACCCAACATTCTCTGGATGGTGTCGGACCACCAGGCTTTCGCCAACCGAGGCGTCGACCCGCAGTTGTTCCCGCTGCAGTCGCGGTTGCGCGGGCTGGGAACCGAATTTCTGCGTGCCTACACAGTTCTGCCGATTTGCTCTCCTGCGCGGGCGAGCATGCTGACCGGACTATATCCACACGACCACGGACTGACGGAGAATGACGGGCGGTTCGGTGGGCGGGCAGAACTGGACTCCGGCGACTCCATGATCCAAGGGGCTTTCGCCGACGCTGGATTCAGGTGCGGCTGGTTCGGGAAATGGCATCTGAACCACGAAACCTCCGCCACGGACCACGGCTTCGAGGGGTTTTCGCTGCCCGGCTACGGCTATCCGTATTGCACGAAGGAGTATTCGAAGTACTTGGCGCGCTTTCACGAAGGGCGTCTATGGGCAGAGATCGAGTCTTCGGGAGAATCCCGGCGGGCGCCCGGCGACCGTGTGGACCTCACCGCCGAAACTGGCTGGTACGACTACGAGGCGGGCACAGCGATCATTCACGGGCCGGAACAGGCTCACGAAGCCTTTTTCCTCGCCGACGCAGCGACAACTTGGCTGAATGGGCTTGCAGACGACGAGCCGTTTTTCCTGCGCGTCGACACTTGGGGGCCACATCCACCCTACACAATTCCGACTGGATTTGAGTCGCCCTTTGACGACATTGAAATAAGACTAGTCGAAAACCTGAACCATGATCTTTCGACCCGTCCACAACATCACGCCGACTATCGCGACAAGTGGCGCGAGGATCTTCGCGAAGATGCCTTTGATTGGACGCTTCTGTCTCGGCGAGCGATGAAGCACTGCATTCTGGTCGAGCGCGCTTTGGCAGGGTTGCTGTGCAATTTGGAAGCTGCCGGCAATCTCGACAACACGATCGTCGTTTTCTGCTCCGACCATGGCGACGCGATTGCGTCGAATGGTGGCGTGATGAACAAGGGTAGCCTGATGGTCGAAGAAACGATGCGGATTCCCATGCTGATTGCAGGGCCCGGAATCGTGTCAAGTCGGCAATCTGATTCGCTGATCTGCAACGTGGATCTCGCACCGACCTTGTTGGAGCTTGCGGGTGTCAATGCCCGGCACGTCGTGCAGGGGCGCTCGGCGGCCGGAGAGTTGCGAGGAGAAACACGTAAGCCATTCCGCGAAAGGTTGATGGTCGAGCATTACGGTCTGCACGTACCAATTCTTCAACGGGGGCTCTATTGGAAAGACCTGAAATACGTGATCCAGCCGGACGGGTTCGAAGAACTCTACGACCTGGCCACGGACCCGTTCGAAATGGAAAACTTGGCCCTCGGCCATCCACCGCCGCAAGACTTGGCAGTCATGCGACGACATCTCCGTGAAGAAATGGCCGCGCTAAATGACAATGATCCGAGGTTAGAGAGGATGCAGCAAGTGCTACACGGAGCAGCGGTCAACTGACGTGAAACCCCGCGTTCGGGAGGCTGCACCACTCCGCGAGCAGGGTTGCGACTATGAAGATCGGATCGTCCTCATTCATGTCCTCGCTGCGAAGCACCGCGTTCCAGGGCACGTCGATACCATTCTCGGTCACCCGCGCACCAACGATGCGTCCTTCGTCAATTGCGCTTTGAAGGGCCCAATTCGACAGTACGCTCGTGCCAAGATCGGACGCCACCAGTTCAACGATTGCTTCGGGCAGTTCAACGGTTGCTGCCCACTGCGGATAGCTGTCGGTCGGGCGGAACAGGCGGGCAAACTCCCGGTCCGGTTCCGGCACCTTGGTGTAGGTGATGAACGGCTCGCCTTCGACGTCTCTGCCTTCTATGTAGTCGCGGCCTGCCAGCCGGTGGTTCGGCGGCATGATGAAAAGCAGCGGATCGTCGAACAGATGTTGGGATGCAATTCCGGCGTGAGCAACCGCGCCGGACATGACCGCGATGTCGATATGCCGATTTTGGACACCCGCAAGTGGATCGCTTCGGGCACCGGACATGATCTGAAGATCGATGCCTTCGGTTCGTGACTTCATGAACTTGATAAACAACGGCAGCCATCGGTAGTTGCTGTAGGATTCAACCGAGAGACGCACGACGTTCTGAATTCCGGCATTCATGCGCCGGACATCTTCCTCTGCGCGACTCAGATCGGTGAGGATGCGCTCAGCAACAACTGCCATGTAGTCCGCTGCAGGCGTCTTTCGCAGCCTTTTGTGCATTCGGGTGAACAGGGGAACATCCAAGCGCCGTTCTGCTTCCCGCAGACGGTGGGAAAGTGCAGAAGGCGTGACGCCTAGTTTTTCCGCAGCGTCAGTGATGCGTCCGGTTTCAATGATGGCCTGAATCAATTGGAGATGGCGAAGATCGAGTAGAGGTTTCACAGTTTGCCTGAGAGGAATTCATCAAAGAAAGAAAACTTCGATATTGGATTTCAGTCAAGCTGGTTGTGAAATCAAACTGCCGAATTCCGTTGGAGACCCAAAATGAACGTCGACGCGCAGCGTACGATCGCACAGGATGTCGCCCACCACGTGCATCCCCAATCCAACCTGCGCCAGCATGCCGAGACGGGTCCCACGATGATCACCCACGGCAGGGGTGTTTTCTTCTACGACAGCGAAGGAAACGAGATCATCGACGGGTTTTCCGGTCTGGGCTGCGTGAGCCTCGGCTATCACAACGAACGGCTTGCCAATGCGGCCCTGCGCCAGATGAACACGCTCCCATTTGCGCCGACTTTCTACAATCGTTCCCATCCGAAGGTGGCTGAACTCGGCGAACGGCTTACAGGCTTGGCACCTGAAGGCATGAACCGAGTGCTGTTTCAGTGCTCGGGCTCGGAGGCAAACGACACAGCGGTCAAGGTGCTTTGGTACACCAACACCGCTCGGGGCGAGCCTGAGCGCCGCAAGGTTATCGGGCGTGTTCGGGGGTATCACGGAAACACGGTGGCCACGGTTTCAATCTCTGGCCAGCCGCACATGCATGCGAAATTTGGACTGCCTCTGCCCGACTTCAAGCATACCGAAACGCCGAACTACTACCGCTTTCACATCGATGGAGAGAGTGAAGAGGAGTTCTCGGCCCGAATGGCAGCGAAGTTTGAAGAGTTGATACTTGCTGAAGGTCCGGAAACCATCGCCGCATTCTTTGCCGAACCAGCTATTTCTGGTGGTGGCGCACTGATGCCACCAATGGGGTATTGGGAAGAAATGCAAGCCGTCCTTCGAAAGTACGGCATCGCGTTCGTTGTGGACGAAGTCGTTTGCGGCTTTGGCCGGACCGGCAACATGTGGGGGTCGGAAACCTGGGGGTTGAAGCCAGACATGATGTCTTGCGCCAAAGCCCTGTCGGCAGCGTTTTTCCCGATTTCCGCCTTGATGTTCACAGACGAGATGTATGCCGATATGATGAGGAATTCGGATGAGGTCGGCACCTTTGGGCATGGATATACCTACGCAGGTCACCCTGTGGGCGCTGCGGTGTCGCTTGAGGCGCTGGATATCTACGACGCGATCGACTTGGTGGGCCATGTCCGCAAAGTGAGCGAGACCTTTCTCGCGCGCTGCAACGAAATGATTGATCATCCACTTGTCGCTGATGTGCGCGGCGTAGGACTGTTCTGCGGATTCGAACTGATGAGAGATGCCAAAGCCCGCGGGCCGTTTGATCCGTCGTGGAAGGTAGGCGAACTGGTGCAGAATTTCGCCCATGATCGTGGTCTTTACCTTCGCGCAATCGGAGACCGGATGAGCTTCATGCCACCACTGATCATTTCGGAAGATGAGATCGAGATTGCCACCGAGCGGTTCCGGGGAGCGTTGGACGATGCCTGGGCGGTGGTCCGCGACAGAGTTTGAGGAAAGTATGACGCGAATTGCCTTTTTCGGACTGGGCGCGATGGGAGCGCCGATGGCCTCTCATCTGGCTGCATCAGGTCTTGATGTTACCGGTGTAGATGTCGATCCCGACGCGCGTTCTCGATTTTCTGGAGCCGTTTCACCAGCCGAGGCAGAGCTTGGAGCCGCAGACCTCTTCATCACGATGCTGCCCGAGGGCGAAAATGTCCGGGACGCCTACGAACGTTGGATATTGGGCGCCGCACATGCCGGCGCCGTGCTGATCGACTGTTCAACGATAGATGTTGAGACGGCTCGAAGTTTGAACGCAGCAGCGTCGAAGCGAGGTCTGAACCAGGTCGATGCGCCGGTGTCCGGCGGGCCCGAAGCGGCAGGGTCGGGAGGGTTGAGCCTGATGGTGGGTGGGCGTGATGCGGACGTGGCCCTCGCCCGTCCGGTGCTGGTAGCGCTGGGCGCCAAGATCACCCATTTTGGCGCCCCCGGATCCGGTCAGGCAGCCAAGGCCTGCCATAACATGATCTGCGGCATCACGGCCATGGCGGTCCTGGAAGGCTTCGCACTTGCAGAGGCGCTTGGGCTTGATCTGGCGCAGTTCTACCAGCTTTGCGCAGGAGCGGCGGCGCAAAGCTGGACATTGGAAAACCGTTGTCCAATCCCGGGTGTGGTGCCAGAGGCGCCTGCCTCGAAAGGATATGCGCCAGGATTCGCGGCCCGGCTGATGGCCAAGGATCTGCGTCTGGCCCAGGCTGCGTCTGAAGCCGCCAGACAGCCAGCGCCCTTCGGTGCCGAAGCGGCACGGGCTTTTTCGGCATTTGCAGAAGCTACCGGCGGCAATCTCGACTTTTCTTCCTATTACACGAGACTTCGGGTTCAACCCGATGACACCGGAAACGACAGACAATGACACTTCTCGAATACAAACTCCCCGAGGCCGGGCTGGCTGGAAGCTACATCAACGGCGCTTGGCACTGGCCCGACGACGGGCGCACGCTGACCGTGGAAAATCCCTCCCGCCGTGAGCCCATTTGTGAGGTTGGGCGTGGCACAGGTGACGAGATTGATATTGCAGTAGGAGCGGCCCGTGCTGCATTGCCGGGATGGCGCGCCTTGGCTGCCAGCGAACGCGGCGGGCTTCTGTCGGAGCTGGGTCGCCGACTGGAGGAAAACGCTGAAGAGGTTGCACGCATCCTGGCGGCTGAATCAGGCAACGCCATCAAGACCCAGGCCCGCGGTGAAGCGATGGGCGCGACGGGGGTTCTCAAGTACTACGGAGGGGTCGCAGTCGAGCAGAAGGGTGAGACTCTGCCGCTCGGTCCCGACCTGTTCAGCTATTCCACGCGCGAGCCGCACGGGGTCGTGGGCTCGATAATCCCCTGGAATTCGCCA
>JAJDVJ010000110.1 GCA_022826205.1 Silicimonas sp.
CCAGCCTGTCGTCCCATGCGATCCAGGCCTTGTCCTCGGGCTCCAGGGCGTCCACTGTGCGCTTGGTCAGGGTGAGCTTCACCCGGGCCACGCGCTTTGCTGACTTGAGGTTTTCCATGATGAGCAGGCTATCCCGGAACGCGCGCATATGCAACACGGAAGTCAACACGCGAAATGCAAATGGGGGCTGTTCCGGTCCGCCTCTGACGGCGGTTGGCAGGATCGGAAAAGGCGAAAGAACATGAAAATAAGGCACAAACACGCAAATGCGCCGTCAGGCGATGACAGGAGCAGACATTGTTTACCTGATTGCGGATTAAGTCAAGTGTTTTTCGAGTAAGAGCCGAATTCGTCTTCAACAGGTTTTTCCCTGTCGCTCGCCCAAGGACTGAAAGTCGCGGCAGTTCCATCAACAGTTTCTTTTTTTTTCTTCATCGATCTACTGTCAACAAGGTTCGCCACCTTGCACAGAGCGAGCTCAGAATTCTGTGCTTTCTGCCGCTTCAGGGAATTTCAGATTGTCTAAAATGCCTGCTTTGTCTATTTTAGACAAATGGAGAAATGATATGCGTTCTTTCCCTTCAACCGACCTGAAGCAGACGCTTGGTGATGTTCTTGACGCCGCCAGCAGTGAGCCCGTCGCCATCACAAGGCACAAGAAGCCCCGGTACGTTTTGATGAGCATCCGCGAATACGAGCGGCGTTTCCAGAAGGATGAACGGGAAGCCTATCCGGTGGAGGAAATGCCCGCCGAGCATCTGGAAATGTTGGAGGCGGCGTACACTGGCCAAGCAGATGAGTCCGCGCAATGACGTCGCCCAAGAAGGGGGATGTTTGGAACTACAACTATCTTTGGCGTCGTGAGAATGAGGCCGGTGCGGAGGAAGGCCGCAAACCGCGCCCGACTGCGCTTGTCGCAATCGCAGTCGGCAAGGACGGACGCACCAACTTGTCATGTTGCCTGTCACGTCAAAGGAGCCCTGGTCTGACCGGCTTGCAATGGAAGTCCCCCAAATCGAGCGAAAGCGCGCGGGACTTGCCTCTGATTTGAGGTTGTGGGTGGTGCTGGACGAATACAACCATGACATTCTGGAAACGTCATTTCATCTTGACCCGAACGGGCGGCGCGGATCGTTCAGCCCCATGTTCGCCGATAAAGTCCTGGGCGCATTCATTGATGCGGGGCGCAGGGGGCGCACAAGTGGGGTTCCTCGCAGCGAATGAGCAGATTGAGGCGGTTTTTCCGCTTCGGCTACGCCGTTCAACTGGAAGGCGCCATTATGGTGCTGAAGGAACGTGCCGAAGACACGCGCTGCGTCCGAATTCCTCGACAGGAGTCCAGTTCAACTCGAATTGTCGTGATCAAGGCCAAAGGGATGCACGCGTATGGGACGCGCCTCTTGCACCGTCGCGGTCCAATGTGCATCAGGAACCGGCGGGAAGTTGCACATGCTTGACCTCAGAGACCTTGATTGCCTCTTGGCGCTGACGCGCCATCGCCATTTCGCACGCGCCGCGAGCGACTGCGGTCTTTCCCAGCCCGCGTTTTCAATGCGCATCCGTCGGTTGGAAGAGCGTTTGGGCATCCAGGTCGTCAAGCGTGGCAACAGGTTCCACGGCCTGACAGCGGAAGGCGAGAGCGTGGTAGCGCATGCACGAACCATTCTGGACAAGGTACGTACGCTGGAGGAGGAAGTTCGTGCGGCCAAGGGCGAGGTCACGGGGGCGCTCAAGGTCGGCACCATTCCGACATCGTCGGCTTATGCCGCCTATGCGGCCAACAGGCTTCGGTCACGGTTCCCGGGCATTCGCCCGCGAATTGAAACGACCAACTCGCTTGCCATCCAGCAAGGAGTGGATGATGGGCGTTTCGATGCAGGCCTGACGTATTCGGAAGGTGCATCCACCGATCTTCTGCGCGTCGAAAAACTGTACGACGAGCAATACATCCTGTTCGCACCCGGCCATCTGGCATCTCCCGGTGCGGAATCCGTCACCTGGGCGGAGGCGGCGGAAATGCCACTAATTCTTCTCGAACCGGAAATGCAGAACCGTCGGATTCTTGACCACGTGTTCGAGAGTGTTGGCGCACACCCCGCCATTGTCGCCGAAACAAGCGGATTCATCGCCGCGATCGCCATGGCGCGAGAGGGAATGGGAGCAACCGTGCTGCCCCAAGTTCTGGTCGACTCGCTCGGCACGCTGGGCGGTGCCGTCCTGTTGCCGATCGTCGAGCCGGAAGTCTCGAAGCCGGTGGCCCTTGTGACACCGAGACGCAGCCGGGGGATCCCCGTGGTCGAAGCGCTCCGGAGCATCGTTGCGCCGACAAAGCAATAAGGATTACCTATCAAACAATTCGATTTTTTGATTTGACGATACGTTCTCCTGAATGCACATTGCATTCGGACAGGAGCGCGCATGGCACCACTAGATGATCAAAAGGGCGTTTGGAAACAAGGGCGTACGGGGCGAAGCAGACACACGCCCAAGGGCCGCCAAGTTGATGGGAACGCCCTGGCCGACATTCGCGCACTGCTTGGTGATCGACCGCGTCGTCGTGATCTGCTCATCGAGCACTTGCACCTCGTGCAGGACAGGTACGGTCATCTTTCGGCAAACCATATTGCGGCGCTAGCCGAGGAGATGCGGCTGGCCCAGACGGAAGTGTACGAAGTTGCGACGTTCTATGCCCATTTCGACGTTGTGAAGGAAGGCGAAGCTTCACCGCCGGAACTGACCGTGCGGGTCTGCGATTCACTGTCCTGTGAACTGGCGGGGTCTGAACAGCTTAGGCGGGCCTTGGAAGAGGGTCTCGATGCATCCAAGGTTCGCGTGGTCCGTGCGCCATGCATGGGCCGTTGCGATACCGCGCCGACACTCGAACTGGGCCACAGCCATATCGACCATGCGACGCCGGAATTGGTCCAGAGGGCAATCTCTGCCGGGCGGACGCATGCCGAGATTCCGGAATACGAGGAATTCGAAACCTACAAGGAATCAGGCGGATACGAGACGCTCCTGAGATTGCGTGAGAATGGCAACTGGCAAGACGTGCAGCAGGAAGTCCTTAACAGCGGGCTGCGGGGGCTAGGCGGTGCTGGCTTTCCGAGCGGCAAGAAGTGGGGCTTTGTCAGGGCCAATCCCGGTCCGCGCTACCTGGCGGTGAACGGCGATGAAGGCGAGCCTGGCACCTTCAAGGACCGGTACTACCTCGAGCGCACGCCGCATCTTTTCCTTGAAGGCATGCTGGTGGCGGCCTGGGCCGTCGAGGCGGAAACCTGCTTCATCTACATGCGTGATGAATACCCCGCGATCCTGGAGATTCTCCGCTGTGAAATCGCCAAGCTCGAAGCTGAGGGAATCGTGCCTCCCGGCCACATAGATCTTCGACGGGGGGCGGGTGCCTACATCTGTGGCGAGGAAAGCGCGATGATCGAGTCGATCGAAGGCAAGCGCGGACTTCCACGCCATCGTCCGCCATTCGTGGCTGAAGTGGGCGTCTTCGGGCGCCCAACGCTCGTGCACAACGTCGAGACGCTCTATTGGGTCGCAAGGGTATGTCGCGAGGGTCCGGAATGCCTGAACGCGACCGAAAAGAACGGGCGCAAGGGCCTGCGAAGCTATTCCGTCTCGGGACGGGTTGCAAAACCCGGTGTGTATCTTCTTCCGGCCGGGTCCACCATTCTCGACGTCATTGAGGCTGCGGGCGGAATGGCAGAGGGGCACGCGTTCAAGGCATACCAGCCAGGGGGTCCGTCTGCCGGGTTGCTGCCGGCGTCGCTGGACGATGTTCCGCTGGACTTCGACACGCTCCAGCCTCACGACACCTTCATTGGATCCGCTGCCGTGGTTGTTCTTTCGGACAAGGACAGGGCCCGCGATGCGGCGCTGAACATGCTGAAGTTCTTCGAGGACGAGAGCTGCGGCCAGTGCACCCCTTGCCGCGTGGGATGCGAGAAGGCCGTGAAACTCATGGAGCGTGAATCCTGGGACCAGGATCTCCTGGAAGATCTTTGCCAAGTCATGGCCGACGCGTCCATTTGCGGGCTCGGGCAGGCGGCGCCCAATCCGATCCGGCTGGTCATGAAGCATTTCGGAGACGAGATATGAGGAAGGTGCGTGCGATGCGAGGCCAGAATGGAGATTCGCGGCAGGGACCGGTCGCATTCCCAGGCATCGTGCATTCGTGTTGCAGGCAATCAGGGTGCTGGCTGCATGTCCTTCAAGCCGATGCGGGAGCGGTAGCATGACCGTCACGTTCACTATGGATGGGGAAGAGGTTTCGGTCGAGGAGGGCACCACGATCTGGGAGGCGGCACATGGCCGTGGCCTCACGATTCCGCATTTGTGCCACAAGCCTTCGCCGGGGTACCGTCCCGACGGCAACTGCCGCGCCTGCATGGTCGAAGTCGAGGGGGAGCGAACTCTCGTCGCGTCGTGCATAAGGCCCGTTGCCGAGGGAATGGTGGTCCGCACAGATTCGGGGCGTGCGGAAAAGTCCCGCAGGCTCGTTGTCGAACTTCTTGCAGCCGACCAACCGGAGACGCCGCATGACAGGTCCTCGCATTTCCATGACATGACGGATGCGGCCGGAGTTGCGCATATCCGGTTTCCGCCCCTTGAGAAGGGCCGTGTCCCTCTGCTTGACGACAGCCATGTTGCCATGCGTGTCAACCTGGATGCATGCATCCATTGCAATCTCTGCGTTCGCGCCTGCCGCGAGGTACAGGTCAATGACGTCATCGGGATGGCTGGTCGAGGCCATGACGCAAGGATCGTTTTTGATCAGGACGACCCGATGGGCGCGTCCACCTGTGTGGCATGTGGCGAATGCGTTCAGGCCTGTCCGACCGGCGCACTTCTACCCGCGACGGTTCAGGGCGACAGCAAAGATTTCGACCGGGAGGTTGCAAGCGTCTGCCCGTACTGCGGTGTTGGCTGCCAGATTTCGTTCAAGGTCAAGGACGACAGAATTCTCCATGTCGAAGGCGCCGACGGTCCGGCCAACGAGAACCGCCTCTGCGTCAAGGGACGCTTCGGCTTCGATTACGTTGACCATCCACATCGCCTGACGAAGCCCTTGATCCGTCGCGACGACGCGCCTGCGAAGGGGCTCAACGTCGATCCAGGGAACGTCCTGACGCATTTTCGCGAGGCCGGATGGGACGAGGCGCTTGACGTGGCGGCGAATGGCATGGCCCGGCTTCGGGACGAGAGAAACACCTTTGTGGCCGGTTTCGGGTCGGCCAAGTGCTCGAACGAGGAAGCCTATCTCTTCCAGAAACTCATTCGCCAGGGCTTCGGCCACAACAACGTCGACCATTGCACGCGGCTTTGCCACGCGTCCTCGGTAGCGGCGTTGCTCGAAAACGTGGGCAGCGGCGCGGTGACAGCCACCTTTAACGAGATTGAGAATGCGGACGTGGCAATCGTGATCGGTGCCAATCCGACCGAAAACCATCCTGTCGCGGCAACGTACTTCAAGCAGTTCGCAAAGCGCGGCGGCAAGCTCATCGTGATGGACCCTCGAGGCCAGGGGTTGATGCGTCACGCTTCGCACATGCTCCAGTTCAAGCCGGGAGCGGACGTGTCAATGCTGAACGCGATCATGTCGACGATCGTGGAAGAGAATCTCTACGACCGACAATACATCGAGGCGTTCACGGAAGACTGGGAAGGGATGAAGGAGCACCTGAAGGGCTTCCCGCCTGAGAAGATGGCCGAGGCCTGCGGCATAGATGCGGATGTCTTGCGAGATGTTGCACGCACCTTTGCAACGGCAAAGGCGGGGATGATCTTCTGGGGCATGGGCATTTCCCAGCACATACATGGCACGGACAATTCGCGATGCCTGATTTCGCTCGCTCTCATGTGCGGCCAGGTTGGCCGTCCGGGTACGGGGCTTCATCCGCTTCGGGGTCAGAACAACGTGCAGGGCGCATCGGATGCGGGCCTGATTCCGATGTTCCTGCCGGACTACAAGAGCGTCACAGATGACGGCGTGCGTTCGGCATTCACGTCGGTTTGGAAGTCCGGTGACTTCTCGAACGAGAAGGGGCTTACGGTCGTGGAGATCATGGACGCGGTCCACGATGGCGACATTCGCGGCATGTACGTCCTCGGCGAAAATCCGGCGATGTCGGATCCGGATGTCGAGCATGCCCGCGATGCGTTGGCGAAGCTTGATCACCTCGTGGTGCAGGACATCTTCCTGACCGAAACGGCGAACTACGCGGATGTGTTCCTGCCGAGTTCGGCGTGGACCGAGAAGAACGGCACGGTCACCAACACGAACCGCCAGGTCCAGATGGGCCGTCAGGTGGTTGCCCCGCCGGGCGAGGCCAAGGAGGACTGGTGGATCGTTGTGGAGCTTGCCAGGCGACTTGGCCTTGACTGGTCCTACGAACATCCCTCGGACGTCTTTGCGGAAATGAAACTCAACATGGAGTCGCTCGACAACATCTCGTGGGATCGGCTCGAAAGGGAAGGCGCGGTCACCTATCCGTCACTATCGCCGGAGGACCCCGGGCAGGCCATTGTCTTCGGGGACGGCTTTCCGAGGCCGGACGGCCGCGCGAAGTTCACTCCAGCCAAGGTCGTTCCGCCGGACGAATTGCCCGATGAGGAATTTCCTTTCGTCCTGATCACGGGCCGTCAGCTGGAACACTGGCACACGGGCTCGATGACGCGACGCGCGCAAGTCCTTGATGCAGTGGAACCGGAAGCAAATTGCTCGCTGCACCCGAAGACGTTGCGCGAACTGGGAATCATGGCCGGCGACTATGTACGGTTGTCGACCCGACGCGGGTCGATAACGATCATGGCGCGTGCCGATCGGGCGGTTGCAGAAGGCAACGTCTTCGTGCCGTTTGCCTATGTCGAGGCTGCCGCAAACGTCTTGACGAATCCCTCGCTCGATCCAGTTGGAAAGATTCCCGAGTTCAAGTTCGCCGCGGTTCGTGTCGAGGCCGTCGAGGCAATCGCGGCAGAATGAGAAGCGGAGGATCGATTCGGGCAAGGAAGGCACTTGGCGCGCACGTCGAGCGCTGCCGGGGGGTCGCGTTGGTCAAGCCGGGCACGGCCAGCATGCTGGTCTCGGCCGTTTCCATCTGGCCGTTCGGGCCATCCAGACATGAAATCCACAACCAGTGACTCAGCAGGAAGCTACAATGTCGGACATTGAAATCGCGCGTGCAGCAAAGAAGAAACCGATACAGGAAATAGGTGACAGGCTGGGCATTCCGGCAGGGCATCTTCTCCCTTACGGCCATGACAAGGCCAAAGTTTCACAGGAGTTCATCAACTCGGTCAAGAGTAACAAGGACGGCAAGCTTGTTCTGGTCACCGCCGTGAACCCGACTCCCGCCGGAGAGGGAAAGACCACGACGACCGTCGGTCTCGGCGACGGTCTGAATGCCATTGGCAAGAAGGCGATGATCTGCATTCGCGAGGCTTCGCTTGGTCCCAACTTCGGAATGAAGGGCGGAGCAGCCGGTGGCGGCCATGCGCAGGTCGTTCCGATGGAAGACATGAATCTCCATTTCACCGGAGATTTCCACGCCATCACTTCAGCACACTCGCTGTTGTCCGCGATGATCGACAATCACATATACTGGGGCAATGCTCAGGACATTGACGTTCGCCGTGTTGCGTGGCGTCGCGTCGTTGACATGAACGACCGTGCCCTGAGGCAGGTGACCCTGTCTCTTGGAGGTGTGGCGAACGGCTTTCCGCGAGAGGGCGGTTTTGACATCACGGTGGCGTCCGAGGTCATGGCGATCCTCTGCCTGGCCACGGATCTCAAGGACTTGCAGAAACGCCTCGGCGACATGATCGTCGCATATCGCCGTGATCGCTCACCGGTGTTCTGCCGTGACATCAAGGCTGACGGCGCGATGACAGTGCTCCTGAAGGATGCGATGCAGCCGAATCTCGTGCAGACGCTGGAGAACAACCCGGCATTCGTTCACGGCGGTCCGTTCGCGAACATCGCTCATGGCTGCAACTCGGTCATCGCGACCACGACCGCGCTCAAGCTTGCGGACTACGTCGTGACAGAAGCGGGCTTCGGCGCGGATCTGGGCGCCGAGAAGTTCCTCAACATCAAGTGCCGCAAGGCTGGCCTCAAGCCTGCGGCGGTCGTCATTGTTGCTACCGTGCGGGCCCTGAAGATGAACGGCGGCGTGGAACGAGGCGATCTCGGCAAGGAGAATGTCGAGGCGGTCAGCAAGGGATGCGCCAACCTGGGCCGGCACCTTGAAAACATCAAGCAGTTTGGCGTTCCCGCCGTCGTCGCGATCAATCATTTCGTGGCGGACACGGACGCCGAAGTGCAGGCAGTTGTGAACTATGTGCAAGGGCACGGCTCGGAAGCAGTGGTGTCCAGGCACTGGGCCGATGGCTCGAAGGGCTCGTCCGACTTGGCGCAGAAGGTTGTCGAGACAATCGATCAGACAGAATCGCAATTTGCACCGTTGTATCCCGACGAGATGCCCCTGTTCGAGAAGATCGAGGCCGTTGCGAAACGCATCTACCGCGCAGACGAGGTGCTGGCCGATCAGAAGATTCGGGACCAACTCAAGCTTTGGGAAGAGCAGGGCTATGGAAGCCTGCCGGTATGCATGGCGAAGACCCAGTATTCCTTCACGACAGATCCCAGTCGACGCGGAGCACCTACGGGCCACAGCCTTCCTGTCAGGGAAGTACGCCTTTCGGCAGGGGCCGGGTTCATTGTCGTGATCTGCGGCGAGATCATGACGATGCCGGGCCTGCCGCGCGTTCCGGCCGCCGAATCCATTTGTCTCAACGCTGCGGGCGAGATCGAGGGCCTCTTCTAGCTTCCTCCAGTTCAGCATTCAGCATGAATTGGCTGTTACAATGCGATCAGGGCACCGGCATGGTGGGAAGACATGGGAAGGCACCCGTTGGGAGTCATTGCTTTTCGACTGTTCGCAACAACCAGTCGAGTGATGATGTGTCCCGGATCGGGAAGGTAGGGGACGGGTCAAGAAATATGGCGAGTATCGTGAATTGATCAGCGTCGCCTGATCTGGAGTGAACTTCCCGGAGATCTGGAGTTTCGCCAGCGTCGCCAACGCGGCAATGCATCCACGAAGTCATATCGATGCTGTCGGCATGTCACTTGAACGTGTCGATACAACACCAATTTGTCGACACAATGGGTTTTGGCAATCAGACATGCTGACAATGTCATGGCCTGTCAATTTGGAGATCTTCGCTGCCTAACCTATCTCAAAGATCGGGAGCGTTGCATCGTGCAAGGATTGCGCGAAATCTGCCGAAGCAGAGTCAATTTGGGGCAAGATGCCCTGACCGAACGGCTCCAAAAATTTACCAATTGATAAAATATCTGAATGTGGCATTCTGTACCGCGTGAGACACTTTGCGACGGAGCCTGCCAAATGGCCAACAATCCGTTAACTCCTGGGATTGCCGCCGGACGCCTTTCGTCCGAAGTCCTTGACCGGAACTTCGCCGACCTGCATCCGCCGCTTGACAGGCATGAAGCGCTGGTTGCAGCAGACCGCTGCTACTTCTGTCACGACGCACCGTGCGTGACCGCTTGTCCGACCACAATCGACATCCCGCTCTTCATCCGGCAAATCGCCACGGGCACTCCCGAAGCAGCTGCCAGGACGATCTTCGACCAGAACATACTTGGCGGCATGTGTGCACGTGTCTGCCCAACGGAAACGCTCTGTGAAGAGGCGTGCGTGCGGGAGGTGGCCGAGGGCCGACCCGTCGAGATTGGGCGCCTACAGCGATTCGCAACTGACACCATGATGGCCAGGGACAGCCATCCCTACGAACGCGCCGAGAAGACCGGCAAGCAGATAGCCGTGGTCGGCGCGGGTCCTGCGGGGCTGGCATGCGCCCATCGGTTGGCAATGCATGGTCATGAGGTCGTTGTCTTCGATTTACGTCCAAAGCCTGGTGGGCTTAACGAATACGGCGTCGCGAGCTACAAGACGGTCGATGGGTTCGCCCAAGCCGAGGTCGAATGGCTGATCGGTATCGGGGGGATCAAGATCAGACACGGCATGCGCCTTTCGGATGGGCTTGATCTCGATGAATTGATCAAGAACCACGACGCGGTTTTCCTCGGCATTGGGCTTGCCGGAGTGAATGCGTTGCGGGTCGAGGGAATGGATCTGCAAGGCGTTGACGATGCGGTCGAGTTCATCGCGGACCTGCGGCAGACGGGAGACTTGTCCAACCTTGCCATTGGCCGCAATGTCGTCGTGGTCGGCGGCGGCATGACCGCGATTGACGCCGCTGTTCAATCGAGACTGCTTGGCGCAGAGACCGTTACAATCGTTTACCGCCGCGGACGGGACCGGATGTCGGCGAGCCGCTACGAGCAGGATCTTGCCACTTCGAAGGGAGTGCGCATCGTCACCAATGCACGGCCGGTGTGCGTGATCGGCGACGGCGCGGTGCAGGAAGTGGAGTTCGAGTATACACGCGACGCCACGAACGGCCTCGAAGGAAGCGGCGAAACCTTCCGTTTGGCGGCCGACCAGGTGTTTATGGCCATCGGCCAAAAGCTGGAGGATGCGCCGGACGTGCTTCAGATCGAAGGCGGAAAGATCAGGATCGACGAATCCGGGCGCACTTCGCTCGAAGGAGTCTGGGCGGGCGGCGACTGCGCCACGGGCGGTGACGACTTGACGGTGACAGCGGTGGCTGAAGGTCGTGACGCGGCGGAGAACATCCATAAGGCAATCCTTGCCAGCACGGGCACGGCGGATGAGCCGCCACGTCACGGAATTGAGTCGGGCTGAGGCCCGAAGGGAGGAGAATTATGGCCAACCTGGCATGTGAATTCGTAGGAATCAGGTCACCCAATCCGTTCTGGCTGGCATCGGCGCCGCCAACGGACAAGGAGTACAATGTCCGCCGCGCCTTCGAGGCCGGTTGGGGCGGGGTGGTCTGGAAGACCCTAGGCGAAGAGGGCCCGCCCATTGTCAATGTCAACGGGCCTCGCTACGGCGCGGTCTGGGGTGCCGACCGGCGTCTGCTGGGCCTGAACAACATCGAACTCATCACTGATCGCCCGCTCGAAACCAACCTGCAAGAGATCAAGACGGTCAAGCGCGACTATCCGGACCGCGCCGTCGTCGTGTCGCTGATGGTGCCCTGCGTCGAGGATGCATGGAAGGCGATCCTGCCGCTTGTGGAGGACACTGGTGCCGACGGCATCGAGCTGAATTTTGGCTGTCCGCACGGGATGAGCGAGCGCGGCATGGGCAGCGCCGTCGGTCAGGTGCCCGACTACATCGAGATGGTGACGCGCTGGTGCAAGCAGAATACTCGCATGCCGGTCATAGTGAAGCTGACGCCCAACATCACTGACATCCGGTATCCGGCGCGAGCGTCCAAGGCGGGCGGAGCTGATGCCGTGTCGCTGATCAACACCGTCTCTTCGATCACTGCCGTGAATCTCGATACGTACAGTCCCGAACCGTCCATCGACGGCAAGGGCACTCATGGCGGATTTTGCGGTCCGGCGGTCAAGCCCATTGCGCTCAACATGGTTGCGCAGATCGCAAGTGATCCCGAATCGGAGGGGTTGCCCATCTCCGGCATTGGTGGCGTGACGACTTGGCGAGACGCAGCTGAATTCCTGACACTCGGCGCGGGCAATGTGCAGGTCTGCACGGCCGCCATGACCTATGGGTTCAAGATCGTGCAGGAAATGATTTCAGGTCTCGGCGACTGGATGGACGAGAAGGATCATGCATCGGTCGATGACGTCGTGGGTCGCGCGGTGCCAAACTTCACTGATTGGCAGTACCTGAACCTGAACTACGTGACCAAGGCCCGGATCGACCAGGATCTCTGCATTGGTTGCGGGCGTTGCTTCGCGGCCTGCGAGGATACGTCGCACCAGGCAATCGCGATGAATCCCGAGAGAAAGTTCGAGGTCATCGATGAGGAATGCGTGGCCTGCAACCTGTGTGTCAACGTCTGTCCGGTGGAAGACTGCATCACCATGGAAGAGCTCGCACCCGGTGTCGTTGACCCCCGCACCGGCCAGGACGTCGTTGCTGACTACGGCAACTGGACGACGCATCCCAACAATCCGGGCGTCTGTGCGGCCGAATGACGGATAGCCGGCCGCCGGCGGAGCATGGGGAGCCAAGTCCGGTCAATCGGGTGTAAGCGCTGTTCTGTAGAGATGCGTGAGGAACCTTGCGGCATCGTCGAAATGCCGATCGCGCTCGGGCCGGAGAATGCCGCGTACCTGCGCGTCAAAATCCGCGTAGTGCTGCGTCGTGGCCCAGATCGAGAAGATCAGGTGATAGGGGTCCACCTCGGCAATTCTGCCCTCGGCCGTCCATTTGCGGATCAACGACGCCTTTTCGTCGACCAGCGCCTTTAGCGGTCCCTCGATGATGTCGAAAATGTGCGGGGCGCCTTGAACGATCTCGTTCGCGAACAGGCGGCTCTCGCGCGGCAGTTCGCGCGCCATGTCGAGCTTGCGCATTACGTAGCGGACAATCTCGTCAACGGGCTCGCCGCCGGAATCCAACGTGCGAAGAGGGGCTAGCCAGGTATCGAGAAGTTCGGACAGGAGCGCACGGTGGATGGCTTCCTTGGACTTGAAGTAGTAGAGCAGGTTTGGCTTCGACAGGCTGGCTGCACGAGCAATCTGGTCCAGTGTCGCGCCTCGGAACCCCGCTCCCGAAAACACTTCCAGCGCCGCATCCAGGATGGCGCTGATGTTCTTTTCCTGTATCCGCGTCCGTGCGGCTGCTTCTGGCATGGCCATACCGTCTTTCGTGATGGGGAGTGAACCGAAATCCTTGACTGCGCGTCACTCCATGGTAGCGTGATCCTGACCAATTGGTCAAACTCTCCGGAAATTGGGGGGTGGACAAGAGGGAGTGGGGCCATGGCGGCGCCGGGGGAAAACCTCAGGATAGACGGAGAGCGTCTCTGGGACGCGATTATGGAAATGGCCAGGATTGGTCCCGGAGTTGCCGGCGGCAACAATCGCCAGACCCTGACCGATGAAGACGGCGAGGGACGCGCGCTGTTCCAGCGCTGGTGCAACGAGGCCGGCTGCTCGATGGGAGTGGACGAGATGGGCAACATGTTCGCCCGACGCGAGGGTGCCGATCCGGACGCATTGCCCGTATATGTCGGAAGCCATCTCGACACGCAGCCAACGGGTGGCAAGTACGACGGCGTACTGGGCGTGCTGGGCGGCCTGGAAATAATCAGAACGCTGAACGACCTTGACGTCAGGACTCGCCATCCCATCGTCGTGACCAACTGGACCAACGAGGAGGGCACGCGCTTCGCCCCGGCCATGCTGGCCTCAGGCGTCTTTGCGGGCAAGCATGACCGCGACTGGGCCTATGACCGCCTGGATGCGGAAGGCAAGCGATTCGGCGACGAGTTGGAGCGCATAGGATGGAAGGGCGTCGAGCCGGTCGGTGACCGGAAGATGAAAGCCTTCTTCGAGCTTCATATCGAACAGGGACCCATTCTGGAGGCGGAAGGGAAGGACATTGGAGTCGTAACCCACGGGCAGGGGCTTCGCTGGATTGAGTGCACGATTACCGGAAATGAGAGCCACACGGGCTCGACCCCAATGCACATGCGCAAGAATGCAGGGCGTGGGCTGGCCCTTGTGACCGAACTCGTGCACGAGATTGCCATGGCGAACCAGCCGAATGCCGTCGGTGCGATCGGCCATATCGACGTTCATCCGAACAGCCGCAACATCATCCCGGGGAAGGTGGTGTTCACAGTGGACATGCGCACGCATCTCCTGGACAAGCTCAATGCCATGGTCGACGAGTTCATGGAACGGGCGCCGAAACTCTGCGATAGCATTGGAACCGTGTTTGCATGCGAAATCGTTGGACAGTTCGATCCGCCGGCCTTTGACGAGGACTGTGTCCATGCAATTCGAAATGCGGCCGATCGGCTCGGATACAGTCACAAGGACATCGTCAGCGGTGCCGGTCACGACGCCTGCTGGATTAACGACGTGGCCCCAACGGCGATGGTAATGTGTCCCTGCGTGGACGGCCTGAGCCACAACGAGGCCGAGGAGATTTCCCCTGAATGGGCGCGGGCAGGCGCTGACGTGCTGTTTCACGCCGTCGTCGATGTGGCGGAGATCGTGGAGTGAGGGGTCTGCACAGGCCAGCGCCGATGGATGCGCGGGACGGTGGCGGCGGCTGCGGACTGCAGCGACGAGCGCAGTGACCGAAAGGTCCGTTCAATGACCCGGAAGGCCGCACAGGAGCGATCGGCTCTGCCCGGGACCGCGAGCCGGAATCGCGGCGAAGGTGTCGTGCGCGCATCAATGGAGAAGACAATATGACCACAGCTATCAAGAACGGCACCGTCGTTACGCATGACCTTACCTACGAGGCGGACGTCCTGATCGACGCCGGTCGGATTGTCGAGATCGGTAACGGACTGAAGGGCGAAGAGCAGCTGGATGCTACCGGTTGTTACGTGATGCCTGGAGGCATCGACCCGCATACGCATCTCGAAATGCCGTTCATGGGAACCTACAGTTCGGACGACTTCGAATCCGGCACGCGAGCGGCACTTTCCGGCGGCACCACCATGGTCGTCGACTTCGCCTTGCCATCGCCCGGACAGGGCCTGCATGACGCACTGGCCATGTGGCACAACAAGTCTACGCGGGCCAATTGCGACTATTCCTACCATATGGCGGTGACGTGGTGGGGCGAACAGGTCTTCAACGAGATGGCCACGGTAATCGAGAAGGAAGGCATTACGACCTTCAAGCACTTCATGGCCTACAAGGGAGCGTTGATGGTGAACGACGACGAGATGTACGCGTCGTTCAAGCGGCTTGCCGAGCTCGGTGGAATAGCGCTGGTGCATGCCGAAAACGGTGATGTCGTGGCGGAACTGCAGGCCAAGCTGATGGCAGAGGGCAATACCGGGCCGGAGGCGCATGCCTATTCCCGCCCTGCGCAGGTCGAGGGCGAGGCGACGAACCGCGCAATCATGATCGCGGACATGGCGGGCGTGCCGCTCTATGTCGTTCACACCTCCTGCGAAGAGGCGCACGAAGCGATTCGGCGTGCACGGCAGCAGGGCAAGAGGGTCTGGGGAGAGCCGCTCATCCAGCACCTCACGCTGGACGAGTCGGAGTATTTCAACTCTGACTGGGATCACGCCGCGCGCCGGGTGATGTCGCCGCCATTCCGCAACAGGAAGCATCAAGATTCGCTGTGGGCCGGCCTGCAGAGCGGTTCGCTTTCGGTTGTTGCCACCGATCACTGCGCATTCACGACCGAGCAGAAGCGCTACGGAGTCGGCGACTTCACCAAGATCCCCAATGGCACCGGCGGCCTGGAAGACCGGATGCCGATGCTCTGGACGCATGGGGTCAACACCGGACGGCTGACGCCGAACGAGTTCGTGGCCGTAACCTCGACAAACATCGCGAAGGTCCTGAACTGCTATCCGAAGAAGGGTGCAATTCTCGTCGGTGCGGACGCCGACATTGTCGTTTGGGACCCAGAGAAGGAAAGGACCATCAGTGCAGACAGGCAGCAATCCTCAATCGACTACAACGTGTTCGAGGGAAAGCACGTCAAGGGACTGCCGCGCTTCACGCTCTCGCGGGGACATGTCGCGGTTCATGACGGAGAAATCAGAACCAAGGAAGGCCATGGCGAATTCGTCCGTCGTGAACCCAACACGCCGGTAAACCGGGCGCTCTCGTCCTGGAAAGAATTGACCGCGCCACGTCCCGTCGAACGGACCGGCATTCCCGCGAGCGGGGTCTGAGGTTCGGGACGGAGGACGGGGCGTGTCACAGGCTGCCGCCATAGAGGCGAAGAATCTCGACCTAACGTTCGAGACCGGTGATGGCTCGATTCAAGCATTGCAGGATGTCACGCTGGAGATCGGCAAAGGCGAATTCGTGTCGTTCATCGGGCCATCCGGATGCGGAAAGACGACGTTTCTGCGCGTGGTGGCGGGGCTCGAGACGCCGACGGGCGGCGAGGTTCGGGTCAATGGCACGAGTCCGGACGAGGCGCGCCGCGACCGGGCATACGGCTACGTATTTCAGGAGGCGGGACTCTACCCTTGGCGGACGATTGCCGGAAACGTGCGCCTGCCCCTCGAAATCATGGGATATTCCAAGTCGGAGATGGCCGACCGCGTCAATCGTGTACTGGAACTGGTTGAATTGTCGGGCTTTGAGAACAAGCATCCGTGGCAACTCTCTGGCGGCATGCAGCAGCGGGCCTCGATTGCACGGGCCCTTGCCTTTGACGCCGACATTCTTCTGATGGACGAGCCGTTCGGAGCGCTCGACGAAATCGTGCGGGATCACCTGAACGAACAGCTCCTGGGGCTTTGGGACCATACGGGGAAGACCATTGGCTTCGTGACCCACTCGATTCCTGAGGCGGTCTATCTGTCGACGCGAATCGTCGTCATGTCGCCCCGGCCCGGACGAATTACCGACATCATCGACAATCCTCTGCCGAGGAAGCGTCCGCTGGACATCCGCGATACGCCCGAATTCCTGGAAGTCGCTCAGCGAATTCGCAAGGGATTGAGGGCGGGGCAGTCCTATGGAGACTGAAGGGTTAATGCATGGCTTCCTCAGGCTACCGCCGTCGCGGTCGCGCCACAGTCCAGCTGGCGGGGAGGACGGTGCATGAACCGGGTCCTGCCGATCCTTGTGGTGCTCGCCGCAATCCTCGCGCTTTGGTACGTGGCTGTGGTGCCGATGAACGCAGGCTGGACGATCGCTCAGGCGGAACGCGCGGGCCACGAGCTGACCTTCGTCGACATTGTCGCAGACACGATGAATCAGGACCGCCCGCGCCTGCCGGCTCCGCACCAGGTTGCCGCCGAGCTGAAGAAGACGGTGCTCGACACCAAGGTAACGTCGAAACGCTCGCTGGTGTTCCACGGCTGGATAACGTTGCAGTCAACGCTTTGGGGTTTTGCGCTTGGCACGACGGTCGGAATCGGGATGGCGGTTTCGATCGTGTATTCGAGAACTGCGAACATGAGCCTGATGCCTTGGGCGATCATCAGCCAGACGATTCCGATCGTCGCGATCGCCCCGATGATCATCGTGGTTCTGGCGACTCTGGGCGTGGAAGGCCGCACTGTTCCCAAGGCAATCATCTCGGCATACCTTTGCTTCTTCCCGGTGCTCGTGAGCATGGTGAAAGGGCTGAGATCGCCCGGTGCGATGCAGATCGACCTGATGAAGACCTATTCCGCGAATGCCGGCCAAACTTTCTGGAAGCTGCGGCTGCCTGCTTCCGTGCCCTATCTCTTCACGTCGCTCAAGGTCGGCATTGCGGCTGCGTTGGTCGGCACGATCGTGGGCGAATTGCCCACTGGCGCGATCCAGGGACTCGGCGCGCGCATCCTGATCGGCGATCAGTTCGGGAACCCGCTCATGATCTGGTCCGCGCTGATCGCGGCGGCCTGCCTCGCAGGTGCGCTTGTGACCATCGTCACAGTGCTGCAATCGCTGGCACTTCAGCGCATGGGTTACGCGAGATGATTAGTGTGTCGGGCATGATACCAGACTTCACGGGCTTGCGGTCCCAAGCGCGACTTAGGTCGATGCGAAGTGCACCGGTCTTGGGCCGGGCTGTGTCGTTCCCGGTCGGCGAGGCTTCCTTGGTGCCCGGCAGGATGCCGTGCATGGCGTGCGGCTTGGGTGGATGTGCCGCCCACGTCAATTCTGCGGAGGGTGGGTCATGACCCTGTTCTTGGCGGCATTGGTGCTTTGGATGGCCGCGTGGTGGCTGAACACGCGCATCGCGGGATCGTCGCTGGCATCATCTTACGTTGGCCGGACCGCGGTGCCGGTGGTGTTCGGCCTGTCGGTGCTGGCGATCTGGGAGCTCGTGGTGCGCGGTCTGGACGTGCCTCAGGTGATCCTGCCGGCGCCGACGGTCATTGCTGAGACTTTTGCCTCCGAAACCGGCACGCTCTGGATCGACTTTCGTCAAACCGCGCTGAAGGGCGCAATTTCCGGATACGTGATCGGTTGCCTCGCGGCCTTTGCCGTCGCGCTCGCAATTGATCGCTCGACGTTTCTGCGGCACGGACTGCTTCCGATCGGCGGATTCGTTGCTGCGCTGCCCATCGTGGGAACCGCGCCGATCCTGGTCAACTGGTTCGGCTTCGACTGGCAGTCCAAGGCTGCGGTGGTGGTCGTCATGGTGTTCTTTCCGATTCTCGTGAACACCGTGCAAGGACTTGCGGACACGGCGGCGATGCAGCGCGACCTGATGCGAACCTATTCGGCGAGCTACTGGCAGACGCTCCTGAAGCTGCGTTTGCCAGCGGCCATGCCGTTCGTGTTCAACGGACTCAAGATCGCAACGACGCTTGCCCTGATCGGCGCAATCGTCGCCGAGTATTTCGGTTCGCCCACGCGAGGAATGGGATTTCGGATCTCCACCTCGGTCGGCACGTTGGAGCTGGCCATGGTCTGGTCCGAGATAGCGGTGGCCGCATTGGCCGGAACCCTGTTTTACGGAGCGGTCACGCTCGTGGAACGTTGGGTGACTTTCTGGCACCCATCGCAACGATGACAACAACGGCTGAGAGGAGAGAAGCCATGAAGAAACAAGTATTTGCCGGCACGGTGGCGTTGGTGCTAGGCGCGACGCCGACCTTTGCGCTTGACGACCTGACTCTGCAACTCAAATGGGTGACGCAGGCGCAGTTTGCAGGCTACTACGTTGCACTTGAGAACGGCTATTACGAGGAAGAGGGCCTGAACGTCACGATCAAGCCAGGCGGGCCGGACATCGCGCCGACCCAGGTGATTGCCGGCGGTGGTGCGGACGTGACCGTCGAGTGGATGCCTGCGGCACTTGCCGCACGCGAAAAGGGCCTTCCGCTCGTCAACATTGCGCAACCATTCAAGTCCTCCGGCATGATGCTGACCTGCCGCAAGGACGCGGGCGTGGCCACGACGGACGATTTCAAGGGCAAGACCCTGGGCGTCTGGTTCTTCGGCAACGAGTTTCCGTTCCTGAGCTGGATGAGCCAGCTTGGCATTCCGACCGAGGGCGGCTCGGATGGTGTCGAGGTCCTCAAGCAGGGCTTCAATGTCGACCCGATCCTTCAGGGTCAGGCGGCCTGCATCTCAACCATGACCTACAACGAGTACTGGCAGGTCATCGATGCGGGATTGGGCGCCGATGACCTCGTAGTCTTCAAGTACGAGGACCAAGGCGTGGCGACGCTGGAAGACGGCCTTTACGTCCTGGAGGACAAGCTGGATGACGCGGGCGAGGTCGACAAGCTCGTGCGTTTCGTGCGCGCTTCGATGAAGGGCTGGAAGTATGCCGAAGACAACCCGGACGAGGCCGCCCTGATAGTGCTGGAGTATGACGAGACGGGCGCTCAGACCGAAAGGCATCAGAAACGCATGATGGGCGAGATCGCCAAGCTGACTGCCGGCTCCAATGGCGCTCTTGTCCCTGCCGACTTCCAGCGCACGGTCGACACGCTTCTTGCAGGTGGTTCGGATCCGGTGATTACGGCTGATCCGGGCGATTCGGCCTGGACGCACGCAATCACGGATGCCGCGCTGAACTGAACGCGTTCCGCGCACTTGTGCAAGTGTGAACCGGCCTCCGCCACAGCGGAGGCCGGCTTCCCCAGGAGGCGATGACGTGAATCGGTTCCGATCTCGGGTAGGTGCTTGGCCGCTACCCCTGTTGTGCACCCATACGCCCCGGGATTATGTTCCGGATTTGGGAACAGACGGGCGAGTAACGACGGCAAGTGCCGCAAGTGTGCCCGGAAGTCTTGTATTCGAATTGGCAAGGCCGGTGAACTAACGATATGGCGGACCTCTGCCGACGTCGGATGACGTGCCAGAATGCGGCGCGGTGGTATCGATAAACTGCCTCATTGCCTGTGTAGTTACCCCATGCCACGCCAGGGAATGGTTTTTTTGATGATCCAGCGCATGATCAGATCGAAGACCAGACCGAGTATGCCCATGATCAGGATTGTCACCCAGATCAGTTCGTAGTCCGATACGGTTCGCGCGATGTTCTCGATGAAGCCCACGCCGGTGGTCCCAGCGAGCATTTCGGCAGCCACTAGCGTCCCCCAACAAACTCCCACAGCAATACGGGTGCCAGTGAGGATTTCCGGCATGGCATTCGGGAGAATTACGTTCCACATGATCTGCCGGTCCGATGCCCCGAGAGAATGCGATGCCCGGATCTTCGAAAGCAGTACGCCCGACGCGCCGGTGCGCGCCGAAATCACCATGATCGCGAAGGCGACCATGAAGAGCAGGAAGATTTTGCCGTCATCATGAATGCCGAATATCGTCAGGATCAGCGGTGCCCACGCAAGTGGTGGCACGGGGCGGTATAGCTCGATCAGCGGGTCAAAGAACGACTTGAAGAACCGAGACACCCCCATGAACAGTCCAAGCGGCACACCGAGAAAGATACCTAGCCCCAAGGCAACCAGAACCCGGAACAGCGAATCCCAGATATGCCCATCCAGCATGGGAATGTAACCGAGCGAGACGTCGCCCTGGGCGAAAGCCAGCAATTTATCCTTGAAGTTGGGGGTAATCGTGCCGTCCGGCCCGTGGCTGGCATATTCCCCCGGCCAGACGTCGGCGATCCAGTCGGGAATGAAGAACGCAACTACATCGGCGATGGGCAGCCAATCCCACCACAAGAGCGGGAACCCACGGTAGCCACCGCCACTTTCGACGTCCGGATTGGCGAGGCGCGCGAAGGTGGCAACCACATCGGTTGGCTTGGGCAACCATCGGGCGGGCCCCTGTTCAGTGCACTGGGTGCGCGACTTGACGATGCCGGGACCCGGAAAGAACAGGGCGTCAGCGTACCTCAATCCACCTTGCGCGTCGCTTGCCGCCGCATCCAAATTGGCGATTGCAGTACCCACGTCCTCCAATGCGGCAGCGGGAAAGATCAACCCGTCGTCCAGACGTTTGAAAATGCGCTCAACCGCTTTGACGTAGCCTTCGCGATCTGCCCTCTCGAGTTCGTCGAATTCTCCAGATTTGTTGATCTCCTTCAAAGCATCGATCCGCGTCTTGATGTCGTCAATCAAGACGTCGTTTGCCGGGAATTTGTTTCGGATCTTGTTGAATGCGGCAGCGATCTCAGCTGCCTCTACCGAAGCGGTATCAAACAACATGCCGCGTTCGGTGATCGGCAAGATCGGGATCTCGGTAAAAGTCGTGCCCCATTTGGGCTGCGCCAGCGCTTCATCGCTTGGGGCCAAACCGATCGGACCAGCGTCAACGTAGGAACTGAGCTCGTTCAGCCTTTCGGCCAACCTCAATAGCTCGGCCTTGGGTTCTTCTCCCATGTTGTTCGGATTGGACGAATTAGCAATCAATTCCCGGACTTGCCCGATCACGTCCAAAAGCTCAGACTTTTCGGCGTCGACAAAAACCGTGCCTTCCAGTTGGGCCTCCAGATCGTCCAGCTGGTCGGAATTGCGCGACGCAAGCAATGTCGATTTGAAATAGCGTGAACCGATGGGCAATGCCGCCTTGATCGGGGAAACGGCCTCTTCAAGCTTCGCGATCTGGCACATCTCGTTGGCGGCGTTCGGGAAGTAGGCCCTCCCCACACCCCATGAATAATAGGACCACAAGAGGAAGAGCGTGGACACACCGCATACCGCCCAGTACCATCCGCCCTTGGTCCGGACCGGGTCACCAAACACCTCGTCGTTGGCCGTGAGCCTTGCCTGCCTTCTGCCGATCACGATGGACCAGACGAATGTGCCTATCATCGCGAGGATCAATACAGCTGCGATTGAGGCGCGATTGTCGGACAGCCATTCAAGCACGACCCATGATCTCCTCTTCCATGTCCCAGATCATCGTCAGTATTTCTTCTCGTACCTCGGAAAAATATGGATCGTGCTTGATCTCGCGCAGCGATTCCTTGAGGCCACGCTCGGCGAAGGGCAACCGGTACTCCTTGTGCACACGCCCCGGACGCGGCGCCATGACGAACAATCGTTCGCCTAACAGAAGTGCCTCTTCGACAGAGTGTGTGATGATCATGATCGTCTTGCCGGTCTCTTTCCAAAGCTCCAGCACCAGCGACTGCATCTTTTCGCGGGTCAGTGCGTCTAGCGCGCCCAGCGGTTCATCCATCAGGATCACTTCGGGATCATTGATCAGGCAGCGGGCAAGGGCCACGCGTTGCTGCATCCCGCCGGACAGTTGATAGGTTGGTGTGTCGCCGAACCCTTGCAGGCCAACGATGTCCAGCCACCTTTCGACCAGCCTTACGTTTTCCTCGGGATTGTTCTTTTTCATTCGCAGCCCGAAGTCCACATTCCTGGATACAGGCAGCCATTCGAACAATGCACCTTGTTGGAACACCATTCCACGTTCGACGCCGGGTGCCTCGATTGTCTTTCCGCCCAGCTTGGCGTGCCCGCCAGTGGCATTGATGAATCCGGCGATCAGGTTCAGCAATGTCGTCTTGCCACAACCTGAAGGCCCGAGAACGGACAGGAGTTCACCCTTCTTCAGTGTGAAATTGATGTCCTTTAGAGCATGAACCGCCGCGCCAGTCTGCGGGTTGGTGAAGGTCATGCTTAGGTCTTCGCAAACAAGGTCTGCCATCGCCGGTACCGCTCTTTGGTTTTGTCGACTACAGCGGCGTGCTTGGCGACAGGTCGACTGGTGGCCGACCTAGCGCGGCGCAGACAACCGCATGTGTTCTTTGAAGCGAGAGCGGGCCATTACTGGCCCACACTCCTATCTGCCGATATGTCGACTACTCGAGGAACGACCCGTCGATGGTCTTCGCGATCTGCGAGCCGTCGGAATCGCCTTGGAACACCAGGCCAAGAGACGCTGCAGCAGCAGCAGCGTCGCCACCCTCGTTGAAGAAGTTGCTGACCTGATCCTCAACGCTAGGAATGACGAAGCCAGCAAGCGTCGTTTTCGTGGCTTCGACGCCCATGCCGGACGCATCGGCTACGATCTGGACTTGCTCGTCAGATCCCGTCCACGCCTCGTTGGCCTCGGCTGTTGCGTCCATGAACGCCTGGACAAGCTCGGGGTTTTCGGTTGCGAATTTCTCGGTCACGGTGACGACGTCGAAGGAACCGATACCGGCGTCCTGCTTTTGTTGGGACGTCATGATGGCTGTACCGACTTCGGCGGCCGAAGCGGTATCGACGCCACCGAACACACATGCCATGTCGACAGCGCCATCGGCCAGCGACTTGGCGCCATCCGGCGGAGCCTGGTCCACAACGGTCATCGTCGCAATGTCGATATTGTAGTGGTCCATGTACTTGCGGAAGGCATAGTCGGCCATCGTGTTGAGGGGTACGGCAACGGTCTTGCCTTCAAGCTCGGACGCGTTGGAGCCGTCGATGCCCAGTTCGTTGCGCACGAAGCAGTCGTTGGCTTCGTAGATGACGGCAATGCCAATCATCTTAAGTGGAGCGCCCTGCTGGATTGCGGTCACAAAAGGGGCAAGGCCCTGACTATAAGAAATGTCGATGTCCCCGGCCAGCATAGCCTCGGTCATTGCCGTGCCAGTGGTGAAGTCCACCCAATTCACATCTACGCCCATTGCGTCTGCATAGGCACCGCTGGTCTTCCAAACAAGGTTCGGCGTAGGCCACTGCAAGAAGAATGCCACGTTTACTTCCTCGGCAAACGACGGCGCAGCGAGCCCCATCGAGCCCACAGCGGCCAGCATGGCTGATTTGATCACAGATTTCATTTAGTTCCTCCCATTGGTACTTACTCGGCGTTCTTCCGTTGTCGGTGACTATTACAATGCCCCCCAAACCGAGTCTCAAGCAAGCAGGCCCATACAACTAATCGCCCTTGTTGCAAAGGCTTCTTCACTCCATAGAATTTTTAGTTGCACATTATGAATCTGGTCTTCTGCAATAGCAATTGCTGTCAAAACGGCAGATGACGACAACAGGAGGCGGTTCGACGAGAGGCAAGGCGGTGGCAGTCGCGCTGAGTGACGAGGAGCGCGGGTATCTCGCGGCGTATTTCCGAATGCACAAGGCGCCGAGGTCGCTGTCCGACCGTTGTAAGATCATCCTTCTCTGCGCAGAGGGGCTCCGAGGCAGGGCGACCGCCGGTCAGTTCGGCGTGCACGAGCGCACTGTTGGCAAGTGGCGCAGGCGGTGAAAGTGGCATCGGTCGCCTTAAGTCTCGACTTGATAGTCAACAGGTCCTGATTCTTACAAAGTGAGTTCGCGAAAAGGTCAAGTCGTCGATGGAATGGCGCATGTTCTTGCGTGAGGTGGCGAACCAGAGCGGCCGTCCGATGCGGAGGTTAGGGAGTTTCCTCCCGTTTCGCGGCATTTCTGCGTCGGGATGGGAGCCTAGCCGGGGTTCATCGTGTGCAAGGGTTGATCGAAATGATGTGGTATTGAAACGATTTGAAAGCGCGCGAGAACCTGCCAGCCGTATCCGCAGAACCCGGTCTGACCGTGCCTGATGAATACGATGATGGTCGATCGCCATGACCAGACTTGGTGGACTAGAGCCACGTTCAGTTCGGTAAGGAGCGCATTTCTCAATCTGACGGCGACCATGGACAGAGAGACGCGGACTGTCGTGCGCAGGCGCCTCAGCGGTAGCACGATCAAGATCAGGAATTGGTGTGTGAACCCCAAACCGGCCAAACCCTAAAGCACAGCCCAGCTGTCCGAAAGGGTTGGATAACTTGATTGACTATGCTGGTTCACCGTGTGTCGTTTGACACAAATTTTTCAAAGAGCAAAAAAAGAGGTTCATATTAGGGAACCGATAGTGGGGCCATGAGAAAGAAAGTTGCCAAAGAGGAAATTCATTGGACATTCACTGCTAGCGCCGCACCCAATTGCGCGAAGTTGGAAGGCACTGTCGATGTCGACGTGCTGGTCATCGGCGCCGGTCTAACCGGGTGTCGAACTGCATTGGGTCTAGCCGACGCGGGCGTATCGGTCGCTTTGGTCGACAGCAAGGGAATCGGTTGGGGTGCCTCCGGGCGTAGCGGCGGCCAGTGCAACCCCATCTGGCGTCAGACGCCGCTGGAGCTGGTAGAGCGGCTGGGTGCACGGCACGGCGAAACGCTGATCAAAACCACGCTGACAGCCGCCGATGACCTGTTCTCGGACATCAGAAAATACGACATCGGCTGTGATGCCGTTCAGGCAGGGTGGGTTCAAGCGGCGCATACCCGCAAGGCAGCCCGGCACATGAGTGCGCTCGGCAAGGCCTGGGCGGCGGCCGGGGCGGACATCGTGGAACTGGACGGCGACGCGGTGCGTGCGGCCAGCGGGTCCCCCGCCTATTCCTTCGCCTTGCGCCATGCCGCCGGGGGGCATGTGCAGCCGCTATCGCTGACCCGCGGGTATGCTCGAGCCGCAGCCGCCCGGGGCGCTCAGCTCTTCAAGAACACCCGGATGACCTCGCTTGAACGGGCGGACGGCAGGTGGCGGGCGAGGTCCGACAAAGGTGAAATCACCGCCGAAAATGTCGTTCTGACGACGAATGCCTATACCAACGACGTGTGGCCGGGGCTGCGCAAAACGTTTCTTCCGCTTGTCAGCAATATCATGGCGACCGAACCGCTGAGCGACACGCAGCAACAGGAAATTCTGCCCGGCAAGGTCACGATCTCGGATTCTCGTCTGACAATCTTTTATTCGCGGTACGACCGGGATGGACGGCTGATCTTCGGCTGTGTCGGCAGCAGCGACACGGTTGATACCCTTGGCGGCTTTGTTAGGCTGCGGCGCGGACTGAAGATCGTGTTCCCTCAACTCGCCGACATCCCGGTCATTCGCAAATGGGCGGGCCGAATCGCCGTAACGCCAGAGATGATGCCACATCTTCACGAACCCGCGCCCGGCGTCCTGGCCGGGGTCGGCTTCAGTGGCCGTGGAATCGCGATGACGTCGGTGATGGGCCGTACATTGTCGGCCAAAGTTCTCGGAACCTGCGCGGACGACCTTCCCTTCCCGATTGTTCCGATCACCCCGCTTCCCTTCCATGGCCTGACCCGCCGATTCATCCCGCTAGTGGCTCCGGCAATGACGTTGAAGGACAGGTTCGACACGCTGATGGACGGCGCCTTGCTGCACAAGGGTGCCTGAGCCAACCTGCAGCGAGCGGAGACTGGTGACAGCCTTAACGATTTCGTCCTATAGCTAGTCGCGGTCGAGAATCGGAATACGCGAGCAGCCGCGACCGATGGCAGCCTTGGATCACACGCTCTGGATTCAATTCAAAGCTGGCGGTGATGCCGTCCGCGCTGGCATCTGGGAAAGCATGTCCGGCGACTTTCGCGGCAACCAAACGGTCAGTTCGGGTAATGTTACGTCCTTGAGGGCGGGGCGACGGTCCGCACCGGAAGCTCCCCGCAATCACCGCGAAATGCGCAATAATGACGGCCCGCGAGCACCGGCATGCTGGACGATAAGTGCCCGAGCAGGCGATCCCGGCGAACAGCTGCCAACACAACGATTTGCGGCGTCGCGACCAGAGGGGCAAGCCTCTTTTGACCAATTCTGATCCGCATTTGGACCTTTTCCAGCATTTTGCATTAACTTTGCTTGGAATTGGCACAGTTTTCGTCTATCCTTAGGAGAAAGCCATCCGGAATGAATGATTTGGTATAGATGTGGTTGGGCAGGCGATGATGACATGACGGTTCTCGCCAGGCACGAAACCGACACGGCTGACAAGTCAATCAACTAGGAGGAAACAAGATGGTTGCCAAGATGTTCAAAGACGTTCTTACCCGTCGCAGCCTGCTGGGTTCAGGTGCTGCTGTAGCGGGGTCCGCGGCGGCAGCCGCGATTCTGCCGAGAACGGCGTTTGCGCAAGACAAAGTGGTCAAGATCGGGTTTCTCGCTCCCCTGACCGGCCCAGTGGCGGCATGGGGCAAACCCGGACTCGACGGATGCCTGATCTGGGGAGAGTGGATTAACGCGGCCGGAGGCATCAACATCGGAGGCGAGGCCCACTCGGTTGAGTTCGTGGCGTACGACAACGAGTACGATCCGGCCAAGGCACGGACCGGCGCGACCAAGCTGATCCGCGAGGACGGGGTCAAGTTCATAATGATGCTGGGTGGTGACACCTGGCCTGGTGCGCAACCTGTGGCCGACAGGACAGGCATGCTGTTCTCGACACTGCTGCCATCGGATCTCTCGCCCGACACGACGACCCTGATCGCGCCATGCGAGGTGCACCCGATCTACAACGTAACCGGCGTCGAGTGGTTGGCGGACAACATGCCGGAACTGAAGACTGCGGTCATGTGCGCCCAGGACGACGCTCTCGGGCTGCCCTCGGTTGCGACATATCTGGCTGCGTTCGAGGCCGCGGGCATCGAGATGCAGGACGATCCCCTGCTCTTCGACCCGGCGACAACGGACTTTGCACCGGTGGTGACTCGACTGATATCCGGCAATCCGGACATTGTCTGCCTCGACACCTGTTACGCGGATTACGTCCACCCGATTTGTGAACAACTCTTCCAGCAGGGTTACGGTGGACAGGTCATCTCCTGCACCGCCGACTTCTACCAGCAAATCGTTGCCAAGACCTCCGAGGAGTTCATGGAAGGTTTCGTCTTCCAGTTCCCGGATTTCGACGATCCGGCGCTGAATGACGAGAGCATAAATTTCCAGAAGCCGAACGAGTTCTACGCGGAGTACGCGTCCCGCTACGGAGCCGACCAGTGGGGAGCGGTGAGCTGGGAGTACGCCTCGATCATGGATCTCTGGAAGGCAGGTGCGGAAAAGGCCGGTTCAGCCGAACCGGATGCGGTCCTTGCAGCGATGAAGGAAGGAGGCACCGGTCTTCACGCCTTCGGCGAAGCGGACTGGTGGGGCAAGGATCTGTTCGGGATCGACAACGCCCTCGTCGGCAACTGGCCAATCGTCGTCATCGAGGGCGGCAAGGCCACGATCAAGGAATTCCGCTCGATTCCCGAATGGTACGCAAAGCACGGCGAACTGCTGAAGAAACACATGTCCGCCTACGGGCAGATGTGGGACCAGCGAACCTAGGGCGGATTTGGCGCAACATCGCTTGGCGATGTCACTGCGGGCGGTGCGCTTTTCCTTGCGCACCGCCCGAATCTCTGGACTGATCCTGCTGCAGGACGATGATTGAACTTCTCGCGCAGACCGGATTGAACGCTCTTTACGCCGCCAGCTACACTGCGCTTGTGGCCGTCGGCCTCGTCCTGATTTTTGGAGTCATGGGGGTGATCAACTTCGCCCACGGTGAACTCTTCATGCTGGGCGCATACGCGATCGTCGCGGTTTACGCGGACTGGAACCTGCCGTACCTGGTTGCGGTGGCGGTCGGGATGACATTCGTCGGCATCGTGGGCCTCGGCATGGAACGGGCGTTCTTTCGACCGCTCCGCGACAATCCGCTTGGCGGGCTCGTTGCCTCGATCGGTTTCCTTATGATCCTGCAGGCGCTGGTGTCCATGGGATTCGGCGTGCGGATGGAGCACGTGCCGCCAGTGACGCAGGACGTCATTGTCATCACCGAAAGGGTCAGGCTTCCAGTATTCAGGCTGGCTGTGATCCTTGCCGCCGTGGTTCTCCTCGCATGCCTCTGGGCATTCCTAAAGAAGACCCGCTTTGGCTGGGCGCTTCGCGCCAGCGCCCAGGACCCGGAAGCGGCGGCACTGCAGGGAATCTCGATCAACCAGACCGCGCGCATCGCGATGTTCATCGGCGCGGCCCTCGCAGGCGTCGCAGGCGCCCTGACCGCGCCCCTGATTTCGGTCAACCCGCACATGGGCCATTCGGTGATCGTCACCGCCTTCATCGTGATCATCGTCGGTGGCATAGGATCGCTTGAGGGCGCCGTCATCGTGGCGGTTGCCTATGCCTTCGTCCACACGTTTGTCACCACCTTCTTCGACGGGGTCATCGCGGACATCGTCGGTCTGCTGCTGCTGCTGGTCGTGCTGATCGTCAAGCCTACCGGACTGTTCGGGTCAACGGATCGTGCATAGTTCGGTGGCGAAACTCGCAACACTTCTCGGGTTCGGGGCCATCTTGCTTGCGCTGCCCCATGCGCTGAGCTTCTCGCAGCAGGAAATCCTGGTCTTCCTGACCATCAACGTCCTGCTCGTTGCATCCTACAGGCTCCTTACCCTCACCGGTGAGTGGTCGCTGGGCCACGTGGTGATCATGGGAGTCGGGGCCTATGCCTCGGCGCTGCTGTCAAAGCGCTTGGGCATCTACGTGCCAGCCGCGATGCTCCTCGGTGCCGTCACGGCGGCGATGATCGCGCTGGCCCTCAGTTTCCCGCTGTTCCGCATGAAGGGCTTCTACTTTCTGATCGGGAGCTTCGCCGCTGGCGAGATCATACGGTTGCTCTGGAAGCGGTTCCGGGACCCGTTTGGCGGCCCCAAGGGGATAAAGAAGATCGACCCGATGCCGGATTTCGACATCGGCATCTATGCCTTCGATTTCTTCGAACCAATCAGCTACTACTACTTTGCCCTGGCCGTGGTCGGTGTGTCGCTCTGGGTCATGTGGAGGATCGAGCGCTCTCCCGTCGGGCTCACCTTTCACGCGGTCCACTGGCAGGACAGGCTCGCGGAGGCGTCCGGCGTCAACGTACGGGCCTACCGCACGCTCGCCTTTGTTCTCGCCTCGGGATTCGCAGGTTTGTCGGGCGCGCTCCTGGCTCACTACATCGGCACCATCAATCCCAACAGCTTCGACGTCGAGCAGATGGTGTTCGTGTTGACCTGGACGATCGTCGGCGGAACCGCAACCTTCTATGGGCCGATCCTCGGCTGCGTGGTTCTCACCATTCTCAACGAGATCGTGCTGCGCGAGGCGGGATTCGAGCAGATGCGGCCGCTAATTTACGGGCTCATACTGATCCTTTCGGTGCTGTTCATGCCCAAGGGTCTCGAGAGCCTCGTCCGGGGAGCGTTTTCCGGGCGAAATGCGAGGAAGAACTCGGCTGGCGAAACCGAAGCCATGGAGTAGCACGATAGATGTCCCCTCCCGTTCTCGAGATCGATAATCTGACCATGCGCTTCGGTGGGCTGACGGCGATTGACCGCCTTTCTTTCAAGGTCGAGCGTGGCGCGATTCATGGATTGATCGGCCCGAACGGCGCGGGCAAGACGACGACTTTCAACGTCGTATCGGGATTTTACAAGCCGACTGGCGGCGAGGTCCGGCTGCGCGGCGAAACGATTTCCGGACTCAGGATGTTCGAAGTCGCGCGGCGCGGTGTCGTTCGGACCTTTCAGCATTCGACGCTCTTTGCCGAGCTCACCGTCCTGGAGAACGTGCTGATCGGCACCCACATGAGTTTCCCACCGAACATCTTCGCCGCGATGGCAGGGGTGGACAAGGCGAACCGCCGAGCCGCCCGTGCCCGTGCTGAGGAGGCGCTTGAATTCTTCGGCCTCTCCGGGCTGAGCGACGAGTTGGCGGGCGATCTTCCCCACGGCCATCAGAGAGCGCTTGGCATGGCGGTTGCACTGGCCGCGCGCCCCGACGTGGTGCTTCTTGATGAACCCTTCACGGGAATGAACCCGGAAGAGACGCGCCGGATGATGGAACTGATGGTCAAGCTTAGGAACACCGGGGTCACGATTCTCCTCGTCGAGCACGACATGCACGCGATCATGGGGCTTTGTGACCGGATCACTTGCATGAGTTTCGGACGGCTTCTTGCGGAAGGCAACCCGCAGGAAATCCGTCATCACCCGGACGTTATCGAGGCTTATCTCGGAGGTGCGCGCCATGTTGCTTGAACTGAGAGCCGTGGCCGTCACCTACGGCAAGGTATCGGCGATCCGCGACATCTCGCTCAAGGTTCCTGACGGTCAGATTGTCACCATCATCGGAAGCAACGGCGCGGGGAAGACAACGACTCTGCGGGCGATCTCGGGCCTTACAAGTCTCCGGGAAGGCGAGATCCATTTCGCCGGAGAACGGATTGACCAATTGGCTCCCGACCGGGTCGTCGCCCGAGGTATCGCCCACGTGCCGGAGGGACGGCGCATATTCCCGGACCTGACCGTCGAGGAGAACCTCCGGACCGGAGCCTTCCTGCGCCAGGAAAGAGAAACGGTCGAAAGGGACCTAGATGAGGTCTTCGATCGGTTTCCGCTGCTCCTCGAACGGCGAACACAGCTGGCCAAGACCATGTCTGGAGGCGAACAGCAGATGCTGGTGATCGGCCGCGCTCTCATGACCAAACCGAAACTTCTCTTGATGGACGAACCGTCCATGGGCCTCGCTCCGAAGATTGTCGAGGAGATCGCGAAGATCATCGGTGAAATCAATGCCCAGGGCGTGCCGGTCATTCTGGTCGAACAGAATGCGGAACTGGCACTCGAACTGGCGGATTACGCGTATGTTCTCGAAACGGGGTCATTGGCCTTGGAAGGCCCCGCAGACGAACTGCACGACAACGAACATGTTCGCGCGGCGTACCTCGGCATCTGAGACTGGCAGTGCCGAATGGCAGGCGGCGCTGGCTGCCGGCTGGCGGCGTTCGGACATCCTGTGGGAACGTTGGCAGGAGCGCGGCAATGCCGCATGGGCGAGTGGCGATGTTTCGCTCGCGCGAAGGCGATTCCTTTTCGCATGGTATCTTGCACGTCTCTTCTTCCATCGCGGCGACCCTCGCATGGCGACAAGCATTGCCAACGTTGGGTTCATTGCCAGGGAGGCGGGCCAGTTCGGTCGTGCTTCCAGACATTACGCGCGTGCGCGCAAGCTCTGGGCTGAAGTACCGGGTGTGCTCGACGGGCTCGAATTCCGGCCGCGCGTACGCAGTTCGCTCTTCCACCTGAGGATGGAAACCCGGCACAGGGAGACGTACGAGGCCAACATACGGGCGCGAATCGCCAACTTCATCACCGAAGCGGGACAGGCGCTCGAAGCAGCTGAGCAAGGAGCCCCTTCTCCACACCGGCTCTACGACCGCTGGCGTGGCGAACGTCCGGCAGTCTTCGACGAGTCCCGGAAACTTCTGGGCGCCGTGTTGCTCATCTGCGCCCGGAAACAGGAAGACTCGGGCCCGGATCGCTGAGGTCGGTGTGCTGGCATTGTGGTGGACCTCGACTGACGCCAAGTGCAGTGCTGGATCTTAGCTGTGGTTTCGATGATCTGCCAACTGGTGTGAGCGAACGCCCCAACAAGCCGGTGTCAGTGGATCCAAAACTCCAGAATCGCGGCTTCACGTTTCCTAGGACCGAGTGCTACGGCGTATCTCGTGACATGGATCACTCTCTCAACTTGATCGGGCCGTTGCCTTCGCGAGCCCGCCCGCAAAGCGAGCACTTTCTGCCACTGCCTCTTGCATCAGGGTATCGAGGCTATCGGGCGGGTTGCCGCCATCCAGCATCTTCCTGAAAGTCGCGTAGGCGTCAGTCTTGCTGGTATAGGCCCGCAAATTCTCCTCGTCATTTACCCAGACGAGTACGATGATCTTGGCGGCGCTGTTGAACCGGAAGAACAGTCGGTATTGCTGGAGAAACTTCGCCCTGAACCAGTGCTTCCGATTGTTGCCGAGCGTGTTGCCTTGTCGAAACTGCGGGCCTCCCGGATCAGTCGGGATCGTTTCCGTCACCAGCTTGAAGATTGCGGCAAGCCGTTTCGTGCAGTTCTTTTTCTGCCAGGTCGTGGGATCTCGTGTCTTGCGCACCTCAACCTCCCTAATCAGCGCGTCGAGTTGATCAAGGAAGATCGGATGCGCGTAGATCGACCAGCCATTGACGACAAGCGGCGCTTGGGCCCGCGCGGCAGTCAATGTCATTCGTCACCGGGCAACAGTGGTCCATCGAGGTCGACTTCGGCATCTCCGACCAGCGCCTTGAGCTTGTCAAACCTTGCGCCATCGAATGCTTGAAGGCGTTCGGGATGTCCCCTGATGTCGGCTTCGATGAATTCGAGGAAGGCACCTAGCGCAGGATCATCCTCCGAGGCGCGAACCGGCTCAATGTAAATTCGACCGGTAGGTTCGGTGCAATAACGAATCCTGTCGCCTTTGCCGAGCTTTAGTTGCTTGCGCACTCCGCTTGGCACCGTCGTTTGATAGCGATCTGTGAGCTTGGAGGTTTCCTCGATGAGTGCCGTCACAACGGACTCCTTAGTGCATTGAATGCATGGTGCAATTCAGGAGATAATGCATTTGCATTGTAATGTCAATTCTTGCAATTTCCCCTGAAGGTGATCTCGTTCGAGGTCTGGAGAATCTTTTGGAGGCTCACGTCCAGATCGAGGTGCCCGCGACCTTGGGGCCGACTTGCGCGGATCCGACGGTTTGATTGACGCCCGGCGAATGGGATGGGTGCGTCGGTCTGAACATGGCGAGGGACCTTACCGTTTGGCGGCGTAGTACGAAACCCTGCGCTCAAGATACGCCAGAATCTCTGAAATCGTGAATGCGAGCGCGAACAGGACGATCAGGACGGCCCAGAAGTGCCCCATCAGGAAATTCGCAGCGTAGAGCTCGAACAGCGCGCCGAAACCAACGATGGAAATCAGCAGCTGCCCGATAATGACGCCCTTCACGGCACGAATGATGCCAATTCGTATGCCGCCGAGAATCTCCGGAAGAGCGGCCCACAGGTATACCTTGAAGAACGCGTCAATCGGGGAGGCGCCGAAGCTTCGCGCCATGTCCACCAGTGACCGGTTGATTTGCTTCACGCCGGCACGGGCGTTGAGAATGATGATCCAGATGGCAAACAGCGTTGTCGTGATGATTATGGCCCTCATGCCAAAACCGAACAGGACCATGAGAACCGGCACAAGAGCGGTCAGCGGCGCGCTCAGGAACACGTTCACCCACGGCAGCAGCAACTCGTCCAGCAGTCGGTTCTTGCCCATCAGGATGCCTGTCGGGATTCCGATGCAAATGGCGGACAGAACGCCCACGAAGAACGCATAGGCGGTTTCGGCGAGGGCCTTCTGGAAGGCATCTGTGCCAATGACGCTGAAAAGGGTCGCGACGACCTCCGAGAGCGGCGGGATGAAGAACGTCAGCCCGGACTGGCCGACAGTTTCCCACAGAAGACCCCAGATGATCAGTGAAGACATGCCAGGCAAGCGGTATCCCAAGAGTGTCATCGGTTATTCCACATAGCGGCGCAGCGAAGTCCAGATTTCGTCCACGATGTCGAGATACTCAGGATCGCGGCGGATGTTGTCGACGCCCTTCCCGCGGAAGCTGGAGGGGCGGATGATTTCGGAGACGCGACTCGGTCTCGGCAGAAGAATTGCAACCTGGTCCGAGACATAAACCGCTTCCTCGATCGAATGCGTCACGAAGATGAAGGTCTTGTTTTGGTTCTGCACGAGACCGAGCAGGTCCTCCTGGAACTTTCGCCGGGTCTGTTCATCAACTGCCGAGAACGGTTCGTCCATCAGCAGGACCTCGGCGTCGACCGCAAGGGCGCGTGCAAGCCCGACTCTCTGGCGCATGCCGCCGGAGAGCTCGTGAGGATAGGCATTCTCGAAGCCCGCCAGGCCAACCTGTTTGATGTAGCTTTCGGCGACCGCTTCGCGTTCGGAGCGTGCTACGCCGCGCAATTCCAGTCCGAAGGCCACATTGCGAATGACGCTGGCCCATGGCAGCAGGGCGAAGTCCTGAAACACGAATGCCCTGTCTGGGCCCGGGCCGGTGACCTTTTGGCCGTTTACCTCGACCTCGCCAGACGTTGGTTCCAGCAGGCCCGCGATGATCTTGAGAAGCGTGGTCTTGCCGCAGCCCGAAGGGCCAAGGAGCGATGTCAACTGACCTAGCGGAAACTCTAGCGAAAGGTCGTTCAACGCTTCCACGTCGCCGAAGTTCTTGGAGATGTTCCGCGTGGAGACAGCGATTTCAAACGCCGTGTCCTCCGTGGCGCCCGTTCCCGTCTCGGCGCTAGTCTGAGGCATAGCCACGTTGATTCCCCTTGAAGAGCACGGCCTCGATCCTTTCCAGGAGATTCAGGAACAGGACAGCCAGAAGGATGATGGAGAAGATCGCCGCATACATGCTGGGATAGTCGGCAATGGAACGACTGTAGGTGATGATGTCGCCGACTCCCGTAGGCGTGATCTTGAGTTCGGCCAGTATGGCACCGATGAAGCCGGCGGAAATGCCGAGACGCAGTCCGGCGAATATCACGGGCGAAGCAGCCGGGATGATGATCTTCAAGATGACGTCAAGGTCCGTCGCGAGATAGGAACGCCCCATTTCCTTGATTGAATCCGGCGTGTTGCGAACCGCTCCCGCCGTGTTGAGCACGATGACGGGCATCGCCATGATGCACACGACCAGGACCTTGGAGGTCAGGCCGATGCCGTAGGCGAGGACCAGCAGGGGAATGAGCGCTGCAAGCGGTGCGGCCTGCATGACAATGAAAATCGGCGAGAACAGCCAGTCGAAGAATCGGCTCAGACCCACCCAGATGCCCAGGGCAATGCCCAGGAATGCCGAAATGGCGATGCCTACGGCCAAGGGCCTAAGGGTCTCGGCATAGGCGTCGAGCATCGTTCCGTCGCCCATCATGCGCATGAGCGCTCCCATGGATTCCAGGAAGGTCGGAAAGGCGAAGCTGACGGGGATGTGTCCTGCGATTTCCCAGGCCCCGAAGAGGATCACTGCGGATAGGACCTTTAGCGTGAGCGAGCGGTTCATCATGGGGCTGGCACCCTGTCTGGATGTTGGATGTCGCCGCACCACTCAAGAGGCGCGGCGACCTTGCTTGGCTTACTGCATCGCTGCATCGAGCGGCTTGAGGTACCAGAAGTCCTCGATGTTCAGCGTGCTTGGATCGCCTTCAAGCTGACCGGCGGCAGTGTACCATTCCAGGTCCGCCATGGCTGCAGTGCGGCCGCCGCCGTCGGGGCTGTAGAGACCTGCCTCGACCGCATCGGCGTAGAAGCCGTCGAGTTCGGCGAGGATTTCCTCCGGAAGTTGGCCGATCGGTCCGTCGGGGTCGGTTTCGCGGCGAACCATGGTGGGATCTTCGTGCATGTCGCGGTAGACGCTGAGAAGCGCATTAACGAAGATCTGCACGTCGCCCTCGTTCTGCTGGATCCAGTCGAGATTGCCGAACAGGGCTTCGTCGCTGGCCTCGACGTCGAACATTTCGAGCACGTTGAAATTGGCGCCAGCTTCGCTGCGCATCAGCTTGTTCTTGTTCGAAAGGTCGATGATGGTTGCATCGGCGCGTCCTCCAAGGAGCGCCGCCACGCGGTTTGCCGAGCCCGGCACGTAGGAGCGGTCACCGAACATCATACCCAGGCGGCTTTCGATGACGTTGGCAATCGCGTCCGTGCCACCTCCGCGCGAGTGCAACAGGATCGGCTCTCCGTCAAGGTCCTCAAGCATGCTGTACTTCTTCGTCGTGACCGGGAAGAATTTCAGCTTTGAGAGCTGAAACACGATCCGCAGCGGGGCCTTCGATCGTTGCATGGCCGCATAGGGCGTGCCGAAGCCAATGTGCATCTGGCCGCTGAGCACCGCCTGGATAGCCAGTTCCTCGTCGGCAAACGCAGTCCATTCGTAATCGAGGCCGTTTGCCTTGGCGCGGTCCAATGCCACGAAGAACGCGGCCAGTTCGTCCGACGGAGTCTCTGCCAGTGCAATTCGGATCGTGTCGGCATTTGCCATCGACAATCCGAGCGCGAACGGCAAGGCCGTCACCGTGACCATGATTTTCTTCAAGATGCGTCTCATCGTGTTTCCTCCATTAGATTGATGAGCAAGTCTGCTAGATGTTCCTGATTCAGGCACTGGTTCCTTCGTGCTGCCAAGTGGTTAGCTGTCATTCCTCCCCGAACAGACGTGTTGCGACGGAACTGAGATGCGTACGCATTGCTGCATGGGCGGCGACCGGATCCCGCGCCTCTACCGCGGCAGCAACCGCGTCATGCTCGACGTAACTGGGATGGTCCCGCGCGGGTTGCGGCGACTGCCGAATGACCGTGCCCCATGCCACGGCGCGCCGGACCTGGTTCAGTTGATTGAACAGGGACAGCAGCAGCACGTTGTCCGTCGCCTCCGCAATGATCCTGTGAAACGCATCGTCCCGCGCCTCGTAGGCTTCCCAGTTCGTTGCCTCCAGGCAGCGGCTGCAGGCCAGCTTCAAACGGATCACCGCCGCGTTCGAGGCGTTCAGTGCCGCTTCGCGAGCGATCGCCGGTTCCAGCGAAAGGCGTGCCCGCATCAGCTGGACGGGTGTCACCTGCCTTGTCAGTTCCGCCAGGCTGCCCGTGTCTGCGCTGTCGCCGTGGGCCGCGACGAACGTGCCCTTGCCGACATGACGCCAGATCGCGCCTTCGCGTTCCAGTGCGTCCAGCGCCCCGCGAAGCGTGTTCCGGCTCATGTCCAGCATGACCGTCAGTTCTCGCTCGGGCGGCAGCCTGTCGCCGGGCCGGAAGCTGCCCGCGGCGATGAACGTCCTGAGCGCGGTGACTGAGTCGTCTCGATCAATGAAGTCCGGTTTTGTCTGCATGCGCCCGCCAAATTGGTTGATCAATTTTCCAATATTGGTTCAAGATTGCCTGATTCTCGTTGCCAGCGCAATGAATTTCGGCAAAATTGAGTACTTTGGGGTGCCAGATTGGTTGAGATTGATTTGGCACGTCCGCTGCGATAAAGCGTGTGCGACTCAACCAAGCGTGTGAGGATCCTGAGTTCCAATGCCGCAGTTTGCAATCGAAGTTCCACCAGTCGTGGCCTTGCCGATAGTCACGAATTCCGCTCTCTTTCCGGTCCGCCGGGTCTACTGCATAGGCCGCAACTACGCCGCCCACGCGATCGAGATGGGACACGACCCTGATCGCGAACCGCCGTTCTTCTTTCAGAAGAATCCCAGCAATCTCACGTCGTCCGGGACCTTCCCGTACCCGCCCCAGAGTGACGATGTTCATCACGAGGTCGAAGTTGCGGTGATGCTGAAATCGGGCGGCACCGACATAGCGGTTGGCGATGCGCTGGATCACGTGTTCGGCTATGCGTTGTCTCTGGACATGACTCGACGTGACCTGCAAGGCGTCCAGAAGAAAATGGGCCGACCGTGGGAGATCGGCAAGGCGTTCGAGCATTCGGCGCCGACAGGTCCGATTCATCCCGTGTCCGAGGTCGGCCATCTCGACAAGGGCCGCATCGCGCTGACGGTGAACGACGAGATCCGGCAGGACGGCGACATGAACCAGATGATCTGGAAGGTGCCGGAGATCATCGCCTACCTGTCGGAGTATTTCGAACTGGCGGCGGGCGACGTCATCCTTTCAGGAACGCCGGCCGGCGTTGGCCCGGTGGAAAAGGGTGACACAATGATCGCGGAGGCCGAAGGCCTCGGCAGCATGACAGTGTCAGTGGCGTAGGGCATCAGGCCAGGTTGCAGGGCCGACGCTCGGTTGCGACCGCCCGCTTCCCTTTGCTTCGCGTACACACGCTCACGTCACGTAGCGGTACGATGTTTCCACCGCATGCAGGAACGACGCGGCAGAGGAACTGGCAGACAACAGCAGGAACGCGTCATCTCCGGTTCGGACCGTCATCGCGCCCATATGCTCCATGACCGTCCTGCCGGTGTCGCCGATTTCAAAGGATGGCAGGTCAAGCGGGCAGATCCGTTCCATCGCGGAGAGCGTGTCGGGGCCGGCAACCTCCAGGACAATCCATCCATCTGTCTGATCGGTCGTGTAACCGGTTCCTCCCAGCCGTTCCTGCACGACCGCTTCTGCATCGGGCGTCGCGTGCGGGAAGATCAGCATCATCTGGTCGGGTGCCGTCCGAACGGCCCGCACCTCGCCGCTGAGTGACGAGCGTGTCGGTTTGGGGACGTCCAGGGACCAGCCGTTCCTGAGCGCCTCCGCAAGCGCTTCCTCACCGCCCAGCGGCGTCGCGATCGAGACGATCGCCAGATCGTCACGTTCGACGATTCGATTGCCGGAAAGTTCCAGGCTTGCGCCGCCAAGGAGCGGCGCTGCTTCCAGGCTGATCTTATCCACGTTGGCGCACTCCATCCGGGTCGACATGGTGGGGCGAGCAGACCTCGACAAGGACATCCTGATCGCGGACGGGCGAATAGGCCCGGATCGTCTCGCCGATTCGATCCGTACCTCGCTTCAGGAAGCCGAGACCCACTGAAGTCCCGAGTTCGGGTGAATAGGCGACCGAAGTCATCCAGCCCTGGTCGTGGGCCATGTCCGCCGGATCGCCCGGATTCAGGAAATGTGCGCCTGCGGTCAGGATGACGGAACGATCAACGGGCCGGAACCCGGCAAGGCGCATCCCGTCGTCCTCGTTCATTGCTTCGCGTCCCGACAGTTTCAGCCCGATCGCATCCTTCGATCTGGAAAGCATGCCTCCGAGTCCAAGCATCCGAGCTGTGGTCTGGCCGGTGATTTCGTTGCCGGCCACGTGGCCCTTCTCGATGCGCAGGACGCCAAGCGCCTCGGTTCCGTATGGCACGGCATCGAATTCCTCTCCCGCCTTCATCAATGCCCGGATCATGCTGTCGCCGTAGCGCGCGGGCACGGCGATCTCGTAGGCAAGCTCGCCCGAGAAGGAAATCCGAAAAAGCCTGGCGGGCGTGCCGCCAAACACCGAGCACTCCGCGCAGGCCATGAACGGGAAGGCGTCATTCGAGAGATCGAGATCATCGACCACTTTCGAGAGCAGCGCCCGGGAATTCGGACCGGCAACCGCGAACTGCGCCCAGCCGTCGGTCGTCGAAATCAGGTGCACGTCCAGGTCGGGCCAGAGGCACTGGCGAGCGAATTCCAGGTTGCGGAACACCAGCACCGCGTTGGCGGTCGTGGTGGTCATCACGAAGTGGCTTTCCGAAAGCCGGGCCGTGGTCCCGTCGTCGTAGCAAATGCCGTCCTCGCGAAGCATAAGGCCGTAGCGAACCTTGCCGATGGGAAGTTTCAGGAACGCGTTGGCGTAGACCCGGTTCAGGAACTCGGCAGCATCGCGTCCCTGGATGTCTATCTTCCCGAGCGTGGTCACGTCGCAGATGCCGACCGACTTTCGAACGCGGGACGCCTCGCGGTCCACACTGTCGCGCCAGCCCTTTTCACCTGGCCGCTTGAACCACTGCGCACGCAGCCACATGCCTGCTTCCATGAAGTCGGCACCGTTCTCCTCTGCCCACTTGTGACTAGGAGTCAGGCGATGCGGGCGGAAGTGCTTGCCGCGCGCGCGCCCTGCGAATGCGCCGATGGCGACCGGCGTGTAGGGCGGCCGAAATATGGTGGTTCCCGTCTCTTCGATGCTCTTTCCGGCGGATTCTGCCATCAGGGCGAGCCCCAGGACGTTGGCCGTCCTGCCCTGGTCCGTCGCCATTCCCAGCGTCGTGTAGCGCTTCAAGTGCTCGACCGACCGGAATCCTTCCTGGTGACTCTGCCGGATGTCCTTGGTCGTGACGTCGTTCTGGAGATCCACCCATGCCCGCTTGCGAAGTCCCGTAACCTGCCAGAACGGAGCTGCAGCAAAGCTCTCGTCCGCTGCCTTCGCTGGCGTGCCCGGAGGCCTCTCGGCACCGAGATCCTCGGCAATTCCGACAGCCGCTCCGTGACCTTCCCGTATTGCCGCCGCAAGCGACATGGTCCCGTTCGCGGCACCCGCCACGCTCATGCCCGGCGGGAGCTCGCCGCCTGGAACAAAGCCGACGACATCGGCATTCCAGACCGGACGGCCGCGATGATGACAGGTGAGATGCACGTTTGGCGACCATCCGCCCGACACGGCCAGGCAATCGGCTTCCACACGGCGGCCGTCGCCGAGGCGAATTGCACGGATCCCGCCGCGCCCGATCGTGTCCACCACGGTGTTGCCCTGGCGGGTGTCAACAACTGCCGAGATCCCAATGCCCTTGCCGCTCAAGTCCTCGGCTGTGCGCAGTCCGTCATCGTTGTTCGTGAACACCGCAATGTTTCTGCCCGGCGCGACGCCGAATCGGTTTACGTAGGCGCGTACGGCACCTGCCAGCATGATTCCCGGACGGTCGTTGTTGCCAAAGGCAATGGACCGCTCTGTAGCTCCTGCTGCGAGCAGGGCGCGTCGCGAGTAGATGCGCCAGAGCACCTGGCGCGGCCTGTCTTCGGCATCGGCGAGGTGATCAGTGCGGCGTTCGAGTGCGCCGTAGATTCCATGATCGAATGCGCCGTAGACGGTTGTGCGCGTCATCAGCCGCACATTGCCGTTGCCGGCGAGTTCGGCAGTGACTGCGGCCGCCCAGTCCGCGCCGGACTGTTCGTCGACTTCATGGGTTTCGGCGTTGAGGCGCCCTCCCGGAACGAAGTCCTCGTCTGCCAGAATCACGCGAAGCCCAGATCGTGCGGCTGCCAGTGCAGCGGAAAGGCCGGCCGGTCCGGCGCCGATCACAAGGAGGTCGCAGTGCAGGAATCCGTGATCGTAAACATCCGGGTCCGGCTGCATGGGAAGCCGACCCAGGCCTGCGGAGGCGCGAATCAACGGTTCGTAGAGCTTCTCCCAAAACGCCTTCGGCCACATGAAGGTCTTGTAGTAGAAGCCGGCCGATAGGAAGGGTGACAGGAGATCGTTGGCCGCCATAAGGTCGAAGGCGAGGGTGCCTCGATGGTTCTGGCTGGTGGCGTTCAGGCCTTCGAACAGTTCGATTGTCGTGGCCCGCGTGTTGGGTTCCTGCGCGGCCCCTTCCCGGAGCTGAACAAGCGCATTGGGCTCTTCCGACCCGGACGTGAAAATGCCGCGCGGGCGGTGATACTTGAACGACCGGCCTACGAGGCGCTCGCCGTTGGCAAGCAAGGCGGAGGCAAGCGTGTCGCCGTGATATCCGGTCATCCAGCGGCCGTTCCAGCTGAATGAGAGCGTTCGCGACCGGTCGACCATGCCGCCGTCGATTCGCATGGCTTGGGTCATCGCGACCGTCCCCGGGCGCGGGCGACGTCTCTGGCGAGTTCCACCTTGATCACGTCATGGGTCAGGGTGCTGCGCGTTACCACCAGCCACGAGCGGTCGCCCTGCTCGTGGTACCAGAGCTCGCGGTGTTCGCCCGCCGGGTTGTCCCTTACGTACGCGTAGTCATGCATTTCCTCGGAGGCGGAATTCATGCCGTCGGGGCGGTCGATCAGGCACGCATCTCCAAGAACGACGAATTCCGCCGCGTCTCGGGGGCCTAGCAAAGGATGGTTGATGATCATCCGCGGCGCCTTTCCGCCCGTCCTTGCCATGATCCGTTGCGTGTCGTCGGTCGCATGTCCGTTCCTCAGTGCAGGTTGGGTTGGGCCCCCACGCCCTTTTCGTCGATCATCGCTCCCTGTCGAAAGCGATCAAGGCGGAAGGAGCGGGCGGTCTCATGGGGTTGGCCGGTCGCAAGAAGATGAGCGTAGCAGTATCCAGAGGCAGGCGTCGCCTTGAAGCCGCCGTAGCACCACCCGGCATTCAGGTAGAGCCCCTCGACATGGGTCTTGTCGATGAAGGGGGAGCCGTCCATGGACATGTCCATTACGCCGCCCCACATCCGGAGCAGGCGCGCTCGTCCGATCATCGGCATGATCGCCATGCCGCCCTCGCAGACGTCCTCAACGACTGGCAGGTTGCCGCGCTGCGCGTAGGTATTGTAGCCGTCGATGTCACCGCCGAAGACCAGCCCGCCTTTGTCTGACTGGCTGACATAGAAGTGGCCCGCACCAAAGGTGATGACCCCGGGCAGCACTGGCTTAAGCCCTTCGGAAACAAAGGCCTGGAGCACGTGGCTCTCGATGGGAAGGCGCATTCCGGCGAGTGCGGCTACCCGAGATGACGATCCCGCCGCACACATGGCGACCTTTTTTGCCTTGATCGGCCCCTTGGCGGTCTCGACACCGAGACAACGACCGTCCTTGATGTCGATTCCCGTCACCTCGCAGTTCTGGATGATGTCGACGCCACGCTGGTCTGCGCCTCGTGCATAGCCCCAGGCCACGGCGTCGTGGCGCACCGTGCCACCCCTGGGTTGCCACAGTGCTCCCGTGATCGGAAAGCGAGCGTTTTCATGGTCGAGGTACGGGCACATCCTGCGGATCTCGTCGGGTCCCAGGACCATGGCATCCGCGCCCGACAGCCGCATGGCGTTGCCGCGCCGGACAAAGGCGTCCCTTTGCGGATCGGAGTGGCACAGGTTCAGGATGCCGCGCTGGCTGACCATCGCGTTGTAGTTGAAGTCCTGCTCCAGCCCTTCCCAAAGCTTGAGCGAGAACTCGTAGAATGGCTGGTTTCCTTCGAGAAGGTAGTTCGAGCGGATGATGGTCGTGTTGCGGCCGATGTTTCCTGACCCGAGCCAGCCCTTTTCGAGCACGGCAACGCTGCGCTCGCCGAATTCCTTGGCGAGGTAGTATGCCGTCGAAAGCCCGTGGCCCCCGCCGCCGATGATGACGATGTCGTACTCCGGCTTGGGCTCCGGTTCGCGCCAGACCGGCTGCCATCCGCGGTTGCCTGTCAGGCCCTCTTTAAGGATTCTCAGTGCCGAGTATCGCATTGCGTTCTTGCCGACTTGGTTCAGTATCGGGCAATAGTGGGAGACCTCGACCTTTCATATGCTGGAATTGGACAGAAACTTTCGAATTCAGGACCTTTCAGGTTCAATGGAGATCAGCCCGTTCCGGGTCGGCATCCTGCCGGTTCCTGGGTTTGCCTTGATGTCCTATGCTTGCACAGTCGAACCGTTGCGCGCGGCAAATCTGCTTTCGGATTCGAAACTGTATGAGATCGTCCATTTTTCTTCCGGCGGTCCGGTTCCGAGTTCTGGTGCCGCCTTGATTGAAAGGACGAGCCGCCCCGGAGGCGCAAAGGATCTTGACTTGCTCCTTGTTGTGGCGGGCGGCGACCCGTTCGCGTTCGACGATGCGGCGGTCCTTGAATGGTTGCGGCTTCTCGACACTCAGGGCGTACGAATCGGCGGTGTGTCCGGCGGCTCCGTCATCCTTGCAATGGCGGGTCTGATGGAGGGTCGGCGCATGACCGTTCATTGGGAACACGCGGCGGCACTTTCCGAGATTCATCCGGATTGCCTGATTGAGCGACGCCTCTACGTGATGGACCGCGACCGCGTGACATGCGGCGGCGGCACTGCGCCTCTCGACCTCATGCATGCCCTGATCTCCAGCCAATGGGGCGGAGGATTTGCCCGACTCGTCAGTGACTGGTTCCTGCATACGGACGTACGCGCCGCCGCTGACCCGCAGCGTGGCAATCTGGCCGAGCGACTCGGCAGCAACTCTCCGCATCTGGTCGAAGCCGTGTCTGCAATGGAGGACCATATCGCCGATCCATTGTCCCTGTCCCAGCTTGCAATGGTGGCAGGGGTGACGCCCAGGCACTTGAATCGGCTGTTTGCGGAGCGGCTTGGACGGAGTACGATGGCATACTACAGGTCAATGCGCCTTGACGTTGCGCAACGGCTGATCAAGAACACGCCAATGTCCATCGCGGAGGTTTCGGAAGCCACTGGTTTTGTCACGTCGAGTCACTTTTCCGGCGCGTACAGGCAGAATTTTGGCGTTAGTCCGCGCAGGGGTCGGCAGGTCGATTAGGCACTGGAAGGGGAATCGATCATGAAGCTTCTTGTCTTGCAGCATGCGGAAGCCGAGCATCCGGGGATTTTCAGAAAGTTTCTCAGCGAGGATGGCCACGACTACGACGCGGTCGAGCTTGATGCTGGCGAAGAATTGCCTTCCATCGACGGATACGACGGGCTCTGGGTGCTGGGCGGCCCGATGGACGTCTGGCAGGAGGATACACATCCTTGGCTGGTGGCGGAGAAGGCGTGCATTCGGGACGCGGTTGAGGGCCGGGGCCTTCCGTTCCTTGGACTCTGCCTCGGCCATCAATTGCTTGCCGAAGCCCTTGGCGGCAGCGTCGGTCCGTCACGGACACCGGAGATCGGCATCATGGATGTGCAACTGACGGAAGATGGAGCGACCGGCGTGATCTTTGACGGGTTCCCGGAGGCATTCCCCTGCCTGCAATGGCACTCGGCCGAAGTGACGAAAGTGCCGGCAGGGGCGGAGGTGCTGGCGACATCTCCGGCCTGCGCCGTGCAGGCGCTCAAATGGGGTCCAAGAGCATATTCGGCACAGTTTCACATAGAGATCGAAGCGGACACGGTCACGAACTGGAACATGATTCCCGAGTATGCGGATGCGCTTGTCCAGGCCATGGGCTCAGACGGACCTGCTCGACTTGAAAGGGACCTCGATGCCAATATTGACGCGTTGAATTCACTGGCCGAGAGGCTCTACATCAACTGGCTTCAGGCTGCAGCCCAGATCTAGGTTTCGGCGGCGCGCGTAAGTGAGAGGCGTGCGGTTTCCAGATGTTCCTTCATTTTCGCTGCGGCGCGTTCCGGTTCGCGTGAGCGAAGCGCACTCAGGATGTCCCGGTGCTGGACGTTGTACTGATCAATCATGGCAGCATTGAGAGTCAGTTGCCTCATCCGCGTCCACTCGTCGAGCGAACGCACGGTGTTGATTTGCTTGATTAGCCAGATGAGCAGGTTGTTGCGCGTGGCCGAGGCCAGGACCATGTGAAACGCTGTGTCGGCTTCCGCAAATGCCGTCGGGTCAGTCGTCGCGCTCTCCATGCGCCGACATAGGTCCTCCATGGCGTCAAAGTCCTCTCGTTTGCCGTGAAGGACACTGAGCCGGCAGATATGCGGTTCAAGCGCAAATCGAGCGTCAATGAGCTCGAGCGGCGCCGCCTCCTCGACTGCCTTCGGAATCGATTGGTCACCGATGCCGGTCACATATGCGCCGCTCCCGGGCCGGATTTCGAGCAGGCCTTCCCTTTCAAGTTGTTGCAGCGCGTCACGGAGCGTGTTTCGTGCAACCCCGAAAGACTCTGCAAGTTGGCGTGAAGCTGGCAGACGATCATATCGCCGATAGGTTCCGTCCGTGATCGACCGCCGAATCTCCACGGCGACATTTGAAGAATTGCGCCAAGCCATTTGGGCCACCTGCTGATCCAATGCTATTCCAAAAGTAGCAGAATCTGCGTCACATGCAACAGATTGGATCAAAAAGGGGTTGATTTTGGTGCGCCGCCGCGCACAATGTGCGATTCAGAGGTTCGATCTGCGAGACGGGAGTAACCTGCATGTCTGTACCGAGTCACGTCGACTACGTGATAATTGGCGCGGGGATCCACGGCATCTCAACCGCGTGGAAACTGGCTGAGCGGCTCATCGAGAAAGGCGAAGAGGTCGAGGGTCGAATTGTCATCCTGGACAAGTCGGGCATTGCATCCGGTGCCAGCGGGATCGCCTGCGGGGTTGTACGCAACAACTACTTCCAGCCGGCCATGCGCAGGCTCATGGCGCATTCGGTCGACGTTTGGGAGACCGACCCTCAAGGCCTTTCCTATCATCCCGTTGGCTACATGCAGATAAGCCCGGAATCGATGCGTGACGATGTCGGAACGATCTTTGCACAGCAGCAGGAAATTGGGTACGACAGCGCTTTCATAGAGGGAGCAAATGCCAGCACGTCGTACATGCGTGGCATTTTCGGTGACTGGCAGGCGCAGAACATTACGAGCGTCCTGCATGAGAAGCGGGGCGGTTTCTCCAATCAAACCAAGACCATGTATGCCCTGGCCGACAAGGTGGAAAGACTGGGCGTGCGCATAATTGCCGGTGTCGAGGTCAAGGGATTCAATTCAATGAACGGCTCAGGCGCGATCGGATCGGTCGAGACAAGCAAGGGCACGATCTCCTGCGAACGCGTCATAATCGGGGCAGGTCCATGGATTCGCGATTTCTGGAACATGCTGGACCTGCCGAACGAGATCTTGATCAAGGGCGTGAACGGCGAGACGCATGAAGATGTGCCAATGTGGCGCTTCTGGCAGCTGGAAGAGGGTGTGTTGCTCATCGACCCGAACGAAGGGCTTGCGGATGACGGTTCGCTGCCGCCGGTCATCCATGTCGATACCGACGCCGAACTCAGATCGACAGTGGATGATTCTGTCATCACCGACGAGATGTGGGGCATCTACTACAAGCCTGACTTTCACTTCGGTGGCATCCAAGGAGGAGCCTCGCCTTACAAGGTCGACACGCCGGCCGACGAAGTGCAGATCGACCCGTACGGACCTTCAAGCCCGGAATTCGTTGCCAGCGACGATTTCGCGCACATGTGGGTCAGCGCTCTTGCCCATTGCCAAAGGCGCTACGAAGGCAAGATGCCCAAGTATCATCGAGAAGCCTCGGGAGGGATCGGCTGCTTCACGGCGGACAGCTTTCCGGTCTTCGACCACTTTCACGAAAATGTCGCGGTCATCGCCGACAGCAATCACGGTTGGAAAATGATTGGCGTCGGACACCTGATCGCAGACGAGGTGCTTGGAGAAAGACAGGAACTTCTGGAGCCGTTCCGCTTCGGCCGCTTCGCCAAGGGTGAGCTGCATCCAGTTTCCAACAGCCCCTACCCATGGAGCTGATGAACCCGCCCGTCCGGAATGTGGGCGGGCATTTTGACCGACTGGGAGAACGATCGTGGCAATGGATATAGAGAAGTTCGTCGAAGCGAAGGGTCGAGACGAAAGGATCAAGGAAGTTCGCAAGAAGATCGACGAATTGGGTATTGAGTATCTTTACCTTCAATTCGTTTCGGTCACCGGCAAGATAATGGGCAAAGGCATTCCTGCCGATCACTAGGAAAGCGTGGCCAAGAAGGGCTTTCAGCTCGTCTACGGTGCCACCGTCAATCTCTTCACCGACCGGGCTGGGAACTATCTGGGATACGGCCCGGAAGCTGCCGAACTTGTCGGAATTCCTGAGCCCGAGACGTTCATGCAATTGCCCTGGGCTCCGGAAATCGGACGATTCTACTGCACGCTCTTCCGCAATCGAGAGGAGAGGCAGGACCCGGGAGCCTACCTCACTGCCGACTGCCGCGGCAATCTTCGTCGGCTGCATGATGACTTCCAGAAGAAGCACAAGCTGCAGCTACGGATGGGCACCGAGCCCGAGATGATGTGGCTGAAGTTCGACGAGAACGGCAAGCCCAGCGACGGGTTTTCCAAGCCGTACTGCTACCACATCGACCAGTTCGAGTCGCTTCGGCCTGTGTCCCTGCAAGTCATACGCTACGCGCGCATGATGGGTCTCGACATGATCCAGGGCGATCACGAGGACGCTCCGGGCCAGCTGGAACTCAACTGGACCTTCGATGACGTGTTGCGCAATGCCGACCGACTGACCACCTATCGCCAGATCTGTGCCCAGGTTGCTCGCGAGCACGGAATCTTCGCATGTTTCATGTCGAAGCCGTTCATGGGCGTCTCGGCTTCCGGCTGCCACCACAACATGTCGCTCTGGACCAAGGGCAAGGACGGCTTCAAGCCGACCGGCAACGACCCGAAGAAGCTGCCGGGACTGAAGGAGAACTACTTGTACGTGTCGGGTGGCAAGAACACGTTCATGCCCGACACGAACGATCTCCAATTGCCGGGCAAGACCGGCCTTAAGGCGATCGGCGGCGTTGTGAAGCATCTCCAGGCCCTGACAGCGATCGGATGCTCCACGGTGAATTCCTACCGGCGGCTATGGGACACGGGCTTCTGGGCACCGGTCTTTTCTGACTGGGGGTTTCAGAACAGGACGACGGGCCTTCGCGTCTCGGCGCCAGGCCGGTTTGAGTATCGCTCGGTCGATTCGATGGTGAACCCCTATCTCATGGGTTCGGCGCTTCTGGCAGCGATGGACGATGGTCTCGAAAACGACCTTGATCCTGGCAAGCCTGAAGAGCGCAACATTTACGAAGCGATGGCGGAAGGCAAGAAGGTTCGCAAGCTGCCGATGTCGCTTGGTGAGGCTTTGGATCATCTTGCAAAGAACAAGGTCGTCCAGCGCGGTCTTCCGGGCGAGATGTACAGGCTCTACGAAGAGTACAAGCGCGACGAGTTCGCGCGTTTCATGTCAACCGTCACTGAATGGGACAACAAAATGTACATGGAGTGCCTGCCATGAACAGAGGCGTCTGGAGTCGGATGCAACTGTGGCACCCATTGTCCCGGGGAAGACTGAGGAGGCATACCTGAATGTGCGGAATTGCAGGAATAATTCACAAGGGCCGTCGCGCAAATGTCGGCGCGGAAATGACGTCGATGTTGCAGGCGCTAAAGCATCGGGGGCCGGATTCGACCGGATATGCGGTCTATGGAGATCCGGGCGAGGGCGAGTATGTCATGCGTCTCAAGATTGCCGAAGCCGAGGACATGGAAATTGGACGCAGCATCCATGACCGGCTGGAAGAGCGCATCGTGGCGGTCGACTCGATTCTCGCCAGCCACGGGGCCGAGGTCAAGGTCAAGGAGCGGGTTCGGCCCTACGCACTGCGTTACGTGCTGAACCATGAGGGCGACACGGGCGACATGGCCGAGCACATCGAGGAAACGGAAGGTGTCGAAATCCTCTCGCTCGGAAACGGCCTGGAGCTGATCAAGGATCTTGGCGATGCTGGCAGCGTGGCGGAGGCGTATGGGATAGGCGACTTCGAGGGAACCCACGGCATAGGCCATACCCGAATGGCAACGGAGTCGGACGTCGACATCAAGTCGGCTCATCCCTACTGGGCGTTTCCCTACAACGATGTCAGTGTTGTCCATAACGGGCAGATTACCAACTACTGGATCATGCGCCGTGAAATGGAGCGGAAAGGGCACCGCTTCATGTCGGACTGCGACAGCGAACTCCTCGCCGTGTACACTGCCCATCATCTGGCCAACGGCGTGCAATTGGAAGAAAGCCTGCGCCGTTCCATAGATGAGATCGACGGCGTGTTCACGTATCTAGTCTGCACCAGGGACCAGCTTGGCATGGCCAAGGACACCATGGCCGCCAAGCCTCTCGTGCTTTACGAGTCCGACGATCTCATCGCCATGGCTTCGGAAGAGGTGGCGATCCGCGCGATCTTCCCGGAAGAAATCGATACGTACGATCCCTACGACGAGGAGGTTCGCGTATGGCAGGCGTGACGTCCGGCCAAGTTCGGGGCGGGGCGGAGTCCCGTTTCGTGATGGCAGACATCGGTGGTGTAGAAGGAGTCGGCAAATGTCTGGAGTAAGTGATGCCGAACTCAGGGAAATGACTCAGGAAGAGCGGGTCAACGCCCTTGGCATGACGACCGAACAGCTCACGGGCAAGTCGCTCTATATTGAGTTCGATCCTGATGCGCAGGAGCGGTTTGCCTATCCGTGGGCGCCGGATGTCGACTTCAACAAGCGCACTGAAGTGGACGCCGGTGAACTGACCAACACCGAAGTCAATTCCCGAATTCGCGACCTGATGGCAGAGGGTTATGGAACGATCGTACTGCAGAACCCGCGCGGCAAGCATTCGCTGGCGGTCGGAATCCTCTCTCGGCTGAACCTGATCATCGAAGGGTCAACTGGATACTTCGGCGTTGGCCTGATCGACGGTCCCAATGTCCGGATCAACGGTCGCGTAGGGTGGTCCTGCGCGGAAAACATGATGTCGGGCACGGTCGTTGTTGAAAAGAACGCGGGTTCGACCTTTGGCGCGGCAATCCGTGGCGGCGATCTGGTGTGCAGGGGATCGGTGGGGTCCCGGACCGGAATTGACATGAAGGGCGGCACTATCATTGTCGGAGGCGACACAGGTGCGCTTTCCGGCTTCATGATGCAACGGGGGCGGATGGTGGTCTGCGGCAACGCGGGGAAGAACCTCGGCGACTCGATGTATGACGGCACGATCTATGTCGGAGGTGAAATCCGGTCGCTCGGCGTCGATGCGGTCACAGCCGATCTTACAGGGCTCGACAAGGACTGGCTGACGCGAAAGCTGACCCAGTACGGGCTCATGCCTGACAATGGTGTGGGTCACTTCACCAAGATCGTCGCCGGAAAGCAGCTCTGGAACTACGACAACCTTGAGCCAAACGAGAAGAAACTGATCCTGTAGCGGAGGAGCGCGTTGGCTCCGCCACAAATCCGAAAGGACGAAGACATGCCTGACGATGGACGGATAAAGAAGCCGCTGGGCCGCGATGTCAATCGCATCGGCGACAGCTTCATCTTTCCTCCGCACGTTATCGACGACATCCACATCAAGTCCGAGCTTGGTCGCTACCGGATGCGGGGTTTTTCGCTCTTCAAGAAGATTCCGCATTGGGACGATCTGACCTTTCTGCCTGGAACGCTGACCCGGTTCGTAATCGAGGGCTATCGCGAGAAATGCGAGACCAGAACCGTGATCGGTCCGCGCGCAAAACGGCCGCTCGAACTGGACATTCCTGTGTACGTGACGGGCATGAGTTTCGGCGCGTTGAGCTACGAGGCCAAGACGGCGCTTGCGCGAGGCGCCACGATGGCGGGCACCGCGACTTGCTCGGGCGAGGGGGGCATGATCCCTGACGAGCGACGCTACTCCTCGAAGTGGTTCTATCAGTGCATCCAGTCGCGCTACGGGTTCAATCCGCATCACCTGGTGCTGGCGGATGGATGCGAGTTCTTCATTGGCCAAGGTTGCAAGGTTGGGCTCGGGGGGCACCTGATGGGCCAGAAGGTGACCGACCAGGTGGCGGAGATGCGATCCTTGCCTGCCGGCATTGACCAACGTTCGCCGGCACGTCATCCAGACTGGCTCGGACCAGACGACTTGGCGCTGAAAATTCAGGAAATTCGGGAAGCCACCGATTGGCAGATCCCAATCCAGCTCAAGCTTGGTGCGGCGCGGGTCTATGACGACGTCAGGATGGCGGTCAAGTGCGACCCGGACTCGATCTACATAGACGGGATGGAAGGCGGCACCGGGGCAGGACCGCATCTTGCAACGGAGGATACCGGCGTGCCGGGAATGGCCGCCATTCGTCAGGCAAGAAAGGCAATCGACGACCTCGGCAAGCGCGGCGAGATCAGCCTCGTCTATGCCGGAGGCATCCGCAACGGAGCGGATGTCGCAAAAGCCGTTGCACTCGGCGCAGACGGCATCGCGCTTGGCCACTCCGTAATGATGGCCTTGAACTGCAACAAGGACATTCCTGAAGCCAACTATCCGGAAGAAATCGGCGCCGAACCTGGGTATTGCTACCACTGCCATTCCGGCCGGTGCCCGGTTGGCGTGGCAACGCAGGATCCGGTCCTGCGATCACGGCTTGACCCTGACGAGGCAGCGGAGCGAGTCTACAATTTCCTCCACACCTTGACGATCGAGGCTCAGCTCTTTGCGCGCGCCTGCGGCAAGACGCACCTGCACTCGCTGGAACCCGAGGACCTTGCCGCCCTGACAATGGAAGCATCGGCCATGGCGGGCGTGCCGCTCGCAGGCACGAATCACACTGTCGGCATAGACGACTATCACCACCTGTAGGGAGGACCTGGCGCAATGGCCGGAACACAATATCGCGGGTCCGAGATCAAGGACGTCGACCAGTTCATCAAGGATGCAGCCGGGCTCGAATCCGAGCGAGAGAAGGAGATCGGACAGCATATCGGCTATCGCTACGACGTGAACCTCGTTCCGGACCACGACCACCTGACGCCGTTTCTTCGCAAGTACATGGAGTTCATGGGTTGGGACGACCTGAACTGGCTTGAGGACGTCCACATGGGTTACGAGGAAGGAAGGCCCGCCGTCTTCGACCGCAACGTGAACGGTTGGGTTCGGATTCCGGACAGCATTGATCTGCCCGATAATCAGCAGGACCGTGACATGATTGCGCGTGAGCTTCTTCTGAAGTTCCAGATGTCGGATCGCCATCCATTGGTCACGCTCCGGAAAGCCTACATGAAGTTCTGACATGCGAAGCCCGCTGCATATCGCCTGCCTTCAGACGCGGCCCATGCCCAGCATGGAGGCGGCCGTAGACGAAGCGGTGCCGATGGCAGACGCGGCGGCGCAGTCGGGAGCGGAAATGCTGTTCCTGCCTGAGTACTGCGGCGGGCTCCTTACGGACGGACCACGGCTTTGCCCCCCGTCGGCACCGGAGGAGAGCCATGTAGTCCTGGCTGCGCTGAGGGAAGTGGCTGCACGCCGGGGTGTCTGGATGAACATCGGTTCGCTTGCCGTGAACGGGCCTGGCGAAAAAGTCTTGAACCGTGGCTACATGATTGGTCCGGATGGCGAGATTCTCGGGCACTACGACAAGATCCACATGTTCGATGTCAGTCTTGCAGACGGCGCCGTGTACCGGGAGAGCGACACGGTTCAGCCTGGCGAAACTGCCGTGGTCTACGAGACGCCGCTGGTCGCTCTAGGTCACACCATTTGCTATGACCTCCGCTTCGCCAAGCTGTTCCGCGATCTCGCACAGGAAGGTGCCGAAGTCATCGCCTGTCCGGCAGCCTTCACAAAGACGACCGGAGAGGCGCATTGGCATGTGCTGAATCGGGCGAGGGCAATCGAGAACACCTGCTTCATAGTGTCGGCTTGTGCCGTTGGACCCGTTTTCGGTGGCGGCGCCACTTACGGTCATTCGCTCGTCGTGAACCCATGGGGGGACGTGCTGAGCGATGGAGGCGTAGTGCCGGGCGTGGTGCATGCGCAGTTGGATCTTGGCCTTGTGGCAGAAACCGCATCGCGGATTCCCAGCCTTGACCATGACAGGAACTTTCGCGTCAGGCGCGACAGGACGTCGAGGAGGGTGGCATGACTGCAAGTGTTGCCGAACTTGGAGAATCCGGCTCGTCCGCGCCGCTCAGAAAGGCATTTCTCAAGTGGCAATGCCGAGTGCGGCAGATTGCAATGCGTGACGGCGCGGGAAGACCCGATGAGGCCGTGACCCCAACCTTGTACCTGCCAGGACACGACGAGGCCTTCGGTCGCATTGTCACGGTCCTGAACAGGGCGCCGGCGCACTCGTTGACTCCCGAGATGACGCATATGGCGGCAAGAACCAATGATCCCGCACAACGGCGTTCGGCCGCACTGGAGTACTTTTCGGCCGCCTACTACCAAAGCGCCGCACGGTTTTCGGACGTTCTGACCGCGACGTTTCCACCCGGTTCGATCATTTCGGCCAGAATCCGAAAGTCTCAGAAAGTCCTTTTGCTTTTTGATGCTTATGCGCAGAGTTTCACTCTCTCTTGCCGCGTCTGGAAACTTGCGCCGCACAATCCGTTTCATGAGGCGACAGTGGCGCACAACTCGCTCTTCAACCCGTCTCTGCCGCCCGGAATCGAAGTTCTGGGATTCGAGCCCGATTGGAACATGTCGACATCAGATCCGGAGATATCCTGAAATGCGTTTCCGGCACCGACCAGCATAGAGAAACTTGTGGAGGACATGCCATGAACAAGCGCGTGTGCGTGATAGGAGCCGGACCATCGGGACTGGCGCAATTGCGGGCGTTTCAGTCCGCGGCCGAAACGGGTGCCGATGTCCCTGAGATCGTGTGCTTCGAAAAGCAGGAAGATTGGGGAGGGCTTTGGAACTATACGTGGCGTACGGGTGTGGACGAGCACGGCAACCAGTGCCACGGTTCTATGTACCGCTACCTTTGGTCCAATGGCCCGAAAGAAGGCCTCGAATTTGCGGACTACACGTTCGAAGAGCACTTTGGCAAGCCGATTGCAAGCTATCCACCCAGGTCGGTGCTCTTTGACTACATCAAGGGAAGGGTGGAAAAGGCCGGCGTCCGGAACCAGATCCGTTTCAACACCATCGTGCGTGACGTCCGTACGCTTGATGGCGGGGGCTTCGAGGTGACCGCGCGCGACGAAGCCGCAGACTCGGAAATCCGCGAAGAGTTTGACCATGTTATCGTCGCCACGGGCCACTTTTCGGTCCCGAACGTTCCCGAGTATCCCGGCTTCGAGACCTTTAACGGCCGCATTCTGCATGCGCACGACTTCCGTGATGCCCGCGAATTCGCAGGTCAGGATGTCCTGATTCTCGGAACTTCCTATTCGGCCGAGGACATCGGGTCTCAATGCTGGAAATATGGGGCGAAGTCGATCACGTCCTGCTGGCGGACGGCTCCCATGCCCTACGAATGGCCTGACAACTGGATGGTCGTGCCCGCGCTTGAGAAGGTCGAAAGGCGCACGGCGCATTTCAAGGATGGTACGTCCAGGGAGGTAGATGCAATAATCTTGTGTACAGGTTACCTGCACCATTTTTCGTTCTTGCCTGATGACTTGAGGTTGAAGACGCCGAACGTTCTTGCGTCGAACAACTTGTACAAGGGAGTCGTCTGGAATCGGAATCCTGATCTCTTCTACCTCGGAATGCAGGATCAGTGGTTTACCTTCAACATGTTCGATGCCCAGGCATGGTACGTTCGCGACATCATCATGGGTCGAATCGAAGTGCCGGACCTCGCTGCCCGCGAAGCAGATGTCAAAGCGCGGCAGGAGGCCGAGGCGGCTCTTGAGGACGACTATGCCTGCATCGACTACCAGGCTGATTACACCAATGAGCTGATCGCCGACACCGACTATCCCAGCTTTGACATAGGTGCGGCCTCCAAGGCGTTCTACGAGTGGAAGAAACACAAGAAGAAGAACATCATGACGTTCCGGGATCATGGCTATTCCAGCCCGATGACCGGTACGATGGCACCTCCGCACCACACGCCTTGGAAGGATGCACTTGATGACAGCCTGGAAGACTATCTGAAAATCTGAATGACAACGCGGGACCAACCTGCGGGCAGAGCATGCTTCGAGACCCGGCAGCCCGAGTGCTGCAAAAAAAGGAGGAAATCATGAAGAAGCTAACTGCAATGGTGCTGGCCACCACATTGGCCACACCGATTGCCGCGACTGCGGCAGACAGCGATGATCCGATCATCATACCGATTCACAACTGGTCGAGTCAGATCGTGATGTCGAACGTGGTCGGACAGATGTACGAGGAGATGGGCCTCAACGTCGAGTTTGTCACGACTGACAGCCAGGCGGTATACGAGTCGGTCCGGCTCGGAGATGTCGCGCTGGAACTGGAGGTCTGGGAAGGCGCGTTCGGACATTCCTTCCGCGAAGCGCTCTCGAAGGGGGGTCTCCATGACGCCGGGGACCATGACGCCGTTACGCGTGAAGACTGGTGGTATCCGATGTGGACCAAGGATGCGTGCCCGGGCCTGCCGGACTGGCAGGCGCTGAATGACTGCGCAGAGATCTTTGCAACGGCGGAATCCGGCGGCAAGGGTCGCTATCTTGACGGCCCGGTGGACTGGCTCAAGCATGGCAAGGAGCGCGTCGAGGCACTTGGCATGAACTTTGTCGTGGTGAACGCGGGGTCGGCCGCAGCTCTTTGGGCCGAGATCGGCGCTGCGGAACCCGAGCAGCGCCCGGTCGTAGTGTTCAACTGGACGCCGAACTTCGCTGAAGCCGTCTGGCCTGGCGAGTTCGTCGAATTCCCGGTATGGGAGGACGGTTGCGACTCCGACCCATCCAAGGGTCCGAATCCGGACGCGCTGTACGACTGCGGCAATCCCGCCAACGGCTATCTCAAGAAGGCCGCGTGGGACGGAATGCCCGACAAGTGGCCGAGCGCATACTGCGTGCTGACCAAGCTCAGCTTCACCAACCCGCAGATTGCCGAAATGGCGAAGTTCGTCGACACGGACGAGCTTGAGCCGGAAGAGGCGGCGGATGAGTGGCTGGCGGCAAACCGAGACGTCGTTGATCCCTGGATCAGTTCCTGCTCGTAGACAGCAGGAATTGACAAGAAGACCCTCTCCGCACCAGCATGCGGGGAGGGTTTAAGGTGGGAAGTCATGAACAGCGACATCCCCGTTATTTCGGCGGAGCACGTCTGGAAGCTTTTTGGGCCCAGTCCCGAGGCCTACCTGTCTCGCATGCCGGAAGACCATTCCTTTGAGGACATCAGGTCGGACGGATACATTGCTGGTGTCAAGGACGTCTCGCTCGAAGTTGTCAAGGGCGAGATGCTCGTCATCATGGGGTTGTCGGGTTCCGGCAAGTCGACGCTGGTTCGTTGCTTCTCGCGCCTGCACGACATCACCGGCGGAGTGATCAAGATCGACGGTCAGGACATCATGAGCCTGAACGCGACCGAATTGATCGAGCTTCGGCGTTCGAAGATGGGAATGGTATTCCAGTCTTTCGGACTGCTCCCGCATCGTACGGTTCTTGAAAACGTCGCCTTTCCGCTTGAGATGCGGGGGCAAGACAGGCACGCGCGGCGCGAACGCGCCCTTGAAATGGTCAAGCTCGTCGGGCTTGATGGGCGCGAAGACTATTTTCCTCGCGAACTTTCTGGCGGACAGCAGCAGAGAGTCGGCATTGCCCGCAGCCTCGCAATCGAGCCGAACATCTGGTTTCTGGATGAACCATTCAGCGCGCTGGATCCCCTGATCCGACGTGAAATGCAGGACGAGTTCCTGCGGTTGCAGGACATGCTGGGCAAGACAATCGTCTTCATCACCCACGACTTTGACGAGGCACTCCGCCTTGCTGACAGGATAGCCATCATGAAGGACGGCGCCGTCGAACAGGTGGACACGCCCGACAAGATCGTCCTGAACCCGGCGACCGAATACGTGGCCAGATTCACCGAGGAAGTCGACAAGGCGAGCGTCGTTCACGCAAGCGTGTTGGCCAGGGATGGAGTGCCGGCCGACGGCGAACCCGTCCCGGGGAATGCCACGATCCTCTCCCTTGCGCGTCGCTTGGTTGAGGACACGTCGGACACCATTCCTGTCAGCTTGGCAGATGGCAGCACAGGCGCCATGGACCGCAAGGCGGCGCTGGCAGTTCTCTTTGGAGAAAGAGTGTGAGCGATTCGACACACGTGGATGCCATGAAGTTGGGGGCGAAAGCCGTGGCGGTCGGCGCGACCCGGACGAGGACCATTGTCTTTACGCTTTTTGGCGTGGCGATTCTGCTTACGGTACTGAAGCCCTGGATCCCTGCAGCCTTGGTCAGGCTGCCGGAAGGCTTGATCCTTCCTTGGGCAGACTGGCTGGATGCTGGGTTTTCCTGGCTCCAGAACGACATCGGGCTGATCCATGTCACTCGGACGATTTCCGGTTGGCTGGGATTTCTTACCGACGCGGCAGCCAATGTCCTTTATGGGAAGTCTCGCTGGCCGCGCCTGGAGGCGTTGCCATGGTCCGTGGTTGCGGCATGTTCGGCAGTGTTGGGCTACTGGCTCGGCGGATGGCGGCTCGCGCTCCTGGCGGGAGGCACCCTTGTCTGGACCGCACTCATGGGGCAGTGGAAATGGGCGATGGAGACCATGTCGGTCATTGTCGTCGCGGTGCCGTTCGGGTTTGGCATCGGCCTGCTTCTGGGCATGTGCGCGTGGAAGTCCAGACGGTTTGAGGAGGCCTTGAGACCGGTCCTTCTGATCCTGCAGACCTTGCCATTCTACAGCTACCTTCTCCCAGCCGTGATCTTCTTCAAGGTCGGACCGACAGCCGCGTCGGTCGCGACGATCGTCTATTCCATGCCGCCGATGATTCTCATGACTATCGTGGGACTGAGGAAGGTGCCGCCCGACGTTGTCGAGGCGGGAAGGATGGCGGGCTGCACGCGCTGGCAGATGCTGCGTTCCGTCTTTCTTCCGTCGGCTCGCAGCGAAATTCTTGTCGGCCTCAACCAGGTCATCATGCTTGCTCTCGCCATGGTCGTCCTCACCGCGTTCATCGGCATGCCCGGGCTCGGCGCAAAGCTGCTTGCCATGATGAACAGTTTCAAGCTCGGTCGCAGCTTCGAGATCGGTGTCACGATCGTCTTGCTCGCAGTGACGCTAGACCGCCTGAGCAAGGCGTGGGTCGTCAAGCAGCCCGAGCACTTCGAAAAGGGAACGCCCTGGTGGCAGAGACACTCGTTCCTGCTCCTCGGAATTGCGACCTTCATGCTGTTTTACGTGCTCAGCCAGTACCTGCCCATTTTGAATGAGGTTGGCCGCAGGCAGTCGCTCTCGATGGGCAAGGAGATCGATACGCTTATCAAGGGTTTCCTGGGCATTTCGTGGGTCAAGGCAATCACGGATTTCATTCGATGGTTCTTCAACATCTGGGTGCTGATTCCCACGGAACTTGCACTGCTCTTTTTGCCCACGTTTACAGTCATTCTCGTAATGACAGGCGTCGGCTATCTTCTTGGCGGCTGGCTTCCGGCATTGATCGGGTTCCTGTTCTTTTCAGCGGTGGCCCAACTCGGGTGGTGGGACAGGGCGATGCTGACCCTGCACTCGACGCTGACAGCCGTGTTCCTTGCGATGCTCTTTGGAATGCCGCTTGCAATATGGGCTGCACATCGCGAACGTGCTTCCCGCTGGATGATCTTTGCTTGCGATACCGCCCAGACATTTCCGAGTTTCATCTATCTCTTGCCGGCCATCATGCTGTTCGGGATCACTCCAATAACGGTCATTCTGGCGATCCTCATTTACACGATGGTGCCTGTCGTTCGCTATACGGTCGAAGGTCTGAGAGGCGTGCCGCGCGAAATTACGGAAGCGGCCGACATGTCGGGCGCGACGCGATGGCAGAAACTCTGGAAGGTCGAATTCCCTCTTGCAATGCCAACTATCGCGGTCGGATTGAACCAGGCGTTCATCTTCGCATTCTTCATGGTCATCATCGCCGCCTTCATCGGCACTCGGGACCTGGGACAGGAAATGCAGCGTACGCTCGCGGGAACCGATCTCGGAAAGAACTTCACGCTCGGTTTCTCCGTGGTCTTCATGGCGTTGACGCTCGACATCGCGATCAACTCCTGGGCGAGGAAACGTCGAAAGATTCTGGGCCAATGACAGTGCAACCGATACACCCGGTTCCATGGGAGCGATCAGGCGTCATCGCGCCGGGCCTGCCAATCCTCCCGCACGGGATTGAGCGATATCCGGTTCCGGGAGGCGGTTCGCGCGCGGTTCAGGTCTTTAAGGGTGACGGCGTCATTGTGCAGGATCGCGAGGGCCTGCAACCGGGTGAGCTTGTATTCTTTGCGCCGGACGGAAGTTCGAACGCCTCGATGCTCGGCGCCAAGGGGCAGGGCAGGCCGACCGCCACGATAGGCGTGCTCTCAGAAGGAGGCCGCTCAGGAAAGAAGGTGCTGTCCGCCCTGGATGCGGCCGGATTCAATCTGGAAAAGGGCGATTCGGTGGCGGTCTTTGAAGACGGGTCGCGTCCAGGCGATTTCAGGGAGTTCAGTGCGGAATGCGACGGCCTTTTGATCTGTGTCGCTCCCGGGGGGCCGATGAGCCCGGAACGTCAAGATGCTCCGACAGAGCTTGTCCTTTACGTCCGTCGTGCTGCGCCTGGCGACGGCAAGGACGAAATCGGGCCACCCGATCCCTTGGCCGAGCCGCAATTCGACGCGAACATCCAGCCTGGCAATTCGGTCACTTATGAGGTCCGCAAGGGCGAGTATATCCAGATCCTCGACATTAAGGGGAGGGAATGTTCAGACTTCCAGGCATTCAGTCTGCGCGCTCTGGACAAGGGTATCGAACGCGAAATCGATCCCACCACAACACGGAGCCTGATGGGCAGCTTGTATCCCAGCCCCGGCATCTTCTCGAAATACTGGAGCGTGGATCAGGAACCGCTGGTTGAAATTGTTCAGGATACATGCGGGCGGCACGACACGTTCGGTCTTGCCTGCACGGCGCGCTACTACGAGGATATGGGTTATCCCGGGCACGTCAATTGTTCGGACAACATGAATGCCGACCTTGCGCGGTTTGACATTCGCCCTCGCGGCGGCTGGCCGGCGATCAACTTTTTCTTCAATACCATGCTGGACGAGACGAACGCGATTTCCATGGATGATCCGTGGTCTCGGCCGGGCGACTTTGTGTTGCTTCGGGCGCTTTCCGATTTGGTGTGCGTGTCGACGGCCTGTCCCTGTGACGTCGACCCTGCCAACGGCTGGAACCCTACAGATATCCAGGTTCGCACATATGGCGAAGGCGAGGAATTCAGCCGCTCCGTCGGCTACAGAAAATCTGCGGAGGCTGATGTGGAAGAGACCAGAAAGACTGCGTTTCACGATTGCTTTGCGCGGTACACCCGCGACTTCGTGGAATACAACGGATACTGGCTGCCGAACACGTTCACCAACCATGGCGCGATCGAGGAATATTGGGCGGTGCGCGAGCGGGCCGCCATCATGGATCTCTCGCCTCTGCGAAAGTACGAGGTGACAGGTCCTGACGCCGAGAAGCTCTTGCAGCTCTGCGTGACCCGGAATGCCAAGAAGATCAGCGTGGGGCAGGTGAGCTATACCGCGATGTGCTACGAGCACGGCGGCATGATCGACGATGGCACGATCTATCGGCTCGGCGACAACAATTTTCGCTGGATCGGAGGCAACGACACTTCAGGTCTCTGGCTGAAGGAGCAGGCTCGGGAGCAAGGGCTCAATGCCTGGGTTCGACCCTCGACAGATCAGTTGCACAATGTAGCGGTTCAAGGACGCCATTCGCGAGACATTTTGGACAAGGTCTTCTGGGTGCCGCCTACCCAGCCCACGATTCGGGAATTGCGTTGGTTCCGGCTGACCGTCGCGCGGGTCGGTGACTTCGATGGAACCGCTGTCGTGATTTCACGAACCGGCTATTCCGGAGAATTGGGCTACGAAGTGTTTTGTCATCCCAAGGATGCCCTCGAGGTCTTCGACAGGATTTGGGACGCCGGCAAGGAGTTCGGGTTGACACCGCTTGGCCTCGCCGCATTGGACATGATGCGGATTGAAGCAGGGCTGATATTTGCAGGATCCGAATTCGACGACACGACGGATCCATTCGAGGCTGGCATTGGATTCACCGTTCCTTTGGACACCAAGGAAGATGACTTCATCGGCCGCGATGCGCTTCTTGAGCGAAGGTCGCATCCGCACCGCAAGCTTGTCGGTCTTGACGTTGAGGGCGGAATTGTGCCTTCACCGGGAGACCGCGTCATGATTGGAAAGGCGCAAGTCGGAGAGATAACGAGTGCGATGAAGTCGCCCATGCTTGGAAAGACAATTGCGCTGGCTCGCGTTGCCAACGTTCATGCGACTGAGGGAAGCAAGATTGAAGTCGGCCAACTTGACGGGCAACAGAAGAGACTTCGGGCCATCGTCGTGCCATTTCCGCACTTTGATCCAACCAAGCAGCGCGTGCGCGGCAACTATGGCAACGCCTGAGACGCCCCCTGGGGATTGGAAGCGGATTCGCAAGGGGAAGTAAGGCCTCTCGTCATGCTTCCATCCGTCTTCTTGTTCACCTGGCCAGCAATGGGTCGACGCTTCGGCACGACGTACGTTGGTGCACCGGCACTCAGCCCCAGATCGGCCGGATCACGAGGCACGCTGGGCTCGTGTTCCCGCTGTCAGGAAGGAACTCTGGCCGGCCGGCAAGCGTGATTCCCTGCCAGCGCTCAAGAAGTTCGAGAAGCGCCGCGGCCATATCGGTGCGGGCGACGAACTGGCCAAGGCAGTGATGTGCGCCGGCACCAAAGCCGAAATGCGTTTTTTGTGGTTCACGAATGTTGAAGGTTTCGTCCACTCCGGTTGCCGGGTCGGTTGCGGTCGCGTGAACGAAGACGTGGATTGTGGCGCCCTTCTGGATTTCGACGCCGTCATGTTCAAAGGTTTCCAGCGCCTCCCGCGTCGCCCAGGTTGTGGTCGGGTAGCGGCGGATCACTTCCTCGATCGCCTGAGGCACCATTTCCGGATTCTGACGCAGCCAAAGCCACTGGTCCGCATGTTGCGCGAACAGATAGGCGGCGAATGCAAGTTGGGCGCGCGTCGTGTCCACTCCGCCGAAGATCGAGATCACCACCAGGTCGACGAGCGCTTGTCCGTCTGTGAAACCGGCGGCGTCGGCTTCCGTGACCAGCCGCGCCACATATCCGATGCTGTCGTGACCACGTCGCGCTCGATCGATCAATTCGGCGGCGAGTTCGCTCAGGCGAGAGCACGCCGCATTGACCGCGACCTCGTGATTTCTGGCTTCGAGTCCCATCGCAAGCCCGAGCGTGCTGGCGTCCTTGGCAATTTCATCGGCATCACCGTCTGGCAGAGCCAGGAGCGTAGTGATTGCGCGGCCCGCAAAGGGTTCGCTGAAAGAGCTCACGAATTCGAACGCGTCCGTTTTTCGAAGGCTGTCTGCAAGGCCGGCGGCGATGCCGCGAAAGGCAGGTTCAAGCGATAGGACGAAGTCATTGGAAAGCGCGGCCTGTGCAATCCTGCGCAGGTTCCTGTGTTCGGCACCCTCGATCGAAATGAGGCTGGCCTTCCAGAATTCGGCAAATCTCCCGGAAATGCCGATGATGTCCGGCCAGGCGTGACTGCCCTGCCGGAGTCTCCGGTCGCGCAGGAGTTGCCCCGCCTGCCGATGCCTGAGCACGGCAAGGCCGAATGGAGTTCTGGCACACCAGGATTCGGAGCGCGCCTCCATGACTTCGCGTGATTTGGTGGAAAACCCGGGCCTTGCGATGTCGATATATGGGAGATTCACGTCAGCAGTCGAGCGTCCGCTCCCGTTCCCAGTCTGTCAGGTGACGGGAATAGCTGTTCCACTCATCCGTTTTCAGCTTCAGGTAAGCAGCCGTGAATTCGTCTCCAAGCGCGCGATTGAATTCCGTGTCCGCTTCAAGCGCCCGTAGGGCATCCAAGAGATTCAGCGGCAGCTTGCCGGCATTCTTGAGCTTCTCCGGTTCCGCGTAGGCATCGAAGTCCATGCGTTTTCCGGGGTTGGCCTTCTTCGCGATCCCAAGGCGACCGGCGGCCAATATGCCTGCCATCAGGAGATATGGATTGGCCGCTCCATCGGCGAGCCGAAGCTCGATGCGTCCTGCATCGGGAATGCGAATCATGTGAGTCCGATTGTTGCCGCCGTAAGTGATCGCGTTCGGTGACCAGGTGGCTCCCGACGTAGTCGTCGGCGCGTTAATGCGCTTGTAGCTGTTCACAGTGGGATTGCCGAGCGCGGCAAGCGCCGGAGCGTGCTTCATCAACCCGCCGATGAAGTGATGGCATGTCTTGGACAGGCCCATTTCGTCCTTCTTGTCGGCGAAATGGTTTTTCTTTCCCGTTCTTGACCAGAGCGAAATATGTGCGTGACAACCGTTGCCAGTCAGATGCGCAAATGGCTTCGGCATGAAAGTAGCGCGGAAGCCATGCCGGGCCGCGACTTCCTTCACCATGAACTTGAAGAACACGGCTCGATCGGCCGTCGTCACTGCCTCCGAGTAGTCCCAGTTGATTTCGAACTGGCCGTTCGCATCCTCATGGTCGTTCTGGTAGGGCCCCCAGCCGAGAGCCTCCATGTGGCGGCATACCTCGGCAATGACTTCGTAGCGACGCATAAGGGCGAGCTGGTCGTAGCACGGCTTTTCCTGCGTGTCGCGAGGATCGGAAATGTCCGATCCGTCGGCATCGATCAGGTGGAATTCCGGCTCGACACCTGTCATCAGCACGTGGTTTTCGCTGGCGGCTTCCTTTGCCAAGCTCAGGAGCACATTCCGAGGGGCTTGCGCGACCGGAGCATCATTGAGCCAAGGATTTCCCGCGACCCAGGCGAGCTCCGGTTTCCACGGAAGCTGGATCACGGAAGATGCATCCGGCATCACCATCATGTCCGGGTGGGCGGGTGTCATGTCCAGCCACGCCGCAAAACCTGCAAAACCTGCACCAGATTTCTGCATGTCGGCCACTGCACTTGTCGGCACGAGCTTGGCTCGCTGCACGCCGAACAGGTCTGTGAAGTTGAAAAGGAAGAACTGGATCCGGTTCTTCTTGGCATAGGTGGCGAGGTTGGCTGCCATTGTTTTCGTCTCCCGTATTCCTTGACGCCTTACGCTCACGCAAGTCGTTGTTCGAATGATTGCGGGCCGCCCAGTTTGGGCGGCCCGCATCCGTCTTGTTCAGGCATCAGCCGTGACCGGACTCGACTTCCTTGCCTTCTTGCATGCGCTTGTACGCATCAAGCTCATGCCTTGAGCCGAGATACACCGCTCCGATGCAGACCAGGGCGGCGATAACCGTCCAGATCACTTCCCAGGAAGAATGGGCTCCCATGTAGAGGGCACCTTCAACGGCGTCCCAGTTTGCGATGTCATATCCCATGGATTCTACTCCTTGACCTGTATTTTAGACTGTCGGGCTTGACGACATGTTGATGCCCTCTGGATAGGCCGAAACCGGCACCTTGGCCGTGTCAAGGCCAGATATCTCGGCTGCCTCGCCGACGCGGAGCAATCCGAACTGTTTCAGTATCCAGCTGACCACGTAACCGGGGACGAATCCCAGAAGGAAGAAGACGATCGCACCGATGACCTGACCATAGATCGTGACCGTCGCGACGCCTTCACCCTGCAGCGCAGGAAGGCCAGTTGCCCAGACGCCGAACATGATCAGTCCAAAGAGGCCAATCGTGCCATGCACGGTGACTGCCCCGACGGCGTCGTCGATGCCGCGTCTCTCAAGCCACTTGGCGCACGGCTTGAGCAACGCACCAGAGGCGGCGCCCATGATGAACGCGAGAGGTGGCCAGTAGACGTCGAGACCCGATGCGCAACCGATGATCCCCGCCAGTGCACCGGACATCATCCAGAACGGATCACGCGTCACCGCCCAGGCGCCGATGATTCCGCCCGCAAAGCCCATCAGGATGTTGAATGCCAACGCACCGAGTGTCATTGGCGTGCCGTAGATCGTTGTCGGCTTGTCGGAATACCAGCTCCACGCTTCGCCCGGGATGATCACGCAGGCCATGAGGAAGCCCCAGAAGCCAACGATGATCAGCATCAGTCCCACCAGCGTGAACGGCAAGTTGTGCGCGCCAAGGTGGTTCGCGGAGCCGTCGGCGTTGAACTTGCCGATGCGGGGTCCGAGATTGATCAAGATGCCTAGAGCGAAGAACCCGGCTACTGCGTGCACGAGACCCGCCGCGCCGAAGTCATGCACGCCGAACTTGGTGACGAGCCACCCGTCTGCGTGCCAGCCCCAAGCCGCCGCGACAACCCATGCAAAGCTGCCGAGCACGACCGCAAGGATCACGAAGCCTGCAACCTGAATGCGCTCGATGACAGCGCCGGACATGATCGAGGCGGTTGTGGCGGCAAAGAGAGTGAAGGCACCCCAGAACACGCCAGAAGCCTGATCCGCAATGTTCGGGCCCATGTATTCGACCCACGGAAGGGCGATTGCGTTCGCATAGCCTGCTCCCGAAATCTCGTAGGGGCCCGGTGAAAAGGTAAATCCGGTCGGGAAGCCCCAGTAAACCCACCATCCGAAGAAGTAGAAGGTTGGTACCATGAACGCGAAGGCAAGGATGTTTTTGACACCCGATGCCAAAACGTTCTTTTGCCGTGATGCTCCCATTTCGTAGGCAAGAAATCCTGCGTGAATGAGGACCATCAGTGGAATCGTGAGGTAATAGTAGGTTTCCGCGAACATTGTGCCCGTGACTCCTGCCTTCGCCTCCAATTCAGTGATTTTTGCCGCAAGTTCGGCTAGTTGCTCTTCCATGGCTTTCACCTTTGCTCTGTCCCAATTGTAGCGACGCTGATAACCGGCATCTATCGAAGTCTGGACCATTCCAATTTTAATTTGCAAGGAAAATTTGCCCGACAGAGTTTCTTTTTTCTTGTTGTTTGAAATGTGCCACGGGCAGGATTGAATTGATGTTTATGGGCGGCACATGTGCCCAAAGCGCGTTGGCTTCAGCAACAAAGGCACATGCGAAAGCGGCATGTTCGTTTGTGAACGGGAAGTCATTGTCTGAATGCGGGCGTTCCCGGTGTCGAGGTGCGGGCACGTCCTGAAGTCCCGGCAACGCCAATCGACGACTGCATGGCGTTGCCACACCGGACGAAGGCGTCCCATTGCACGCTCGGAGTTGATCAGGATCAGGATGCCGCGCTAGTTTGGCATCGCATTGCAGTTCGAAGTCTTGTTCAAGAGCCCTTTCCGTTGCGTTAACGAGAATGCCAGGGGCCGGGATCGCAAAATCGCGACGCGTGAATGGTCTCGCAACGTTGCTGCCGGACGGTCGAGACTGCGCGCGCCGACCAGGAAAACAAGCATTTCCATGCATCGGATTGATCGTTGCCTTGATGCGGTTAGAGATTGGATTCTTTGCCGAATTACCTAAGTGAGTGAAGGTGATCGCATCGCGGATCGAGGCGTTCATTGCGCAAATTTCGCGGCCATCGAATTCTTAAACTCATACCTTTCCTATGCCGAAAGTTTGCCAATGATTTGCAATTCGAGTTGCGCAAGCAGCGTTGTTCGCCGATCTGGCATGTCGATGATCCGGCAAATCGCTTGAAACGCTTGGTCGAAGCGAAGGATGAAGTCCAGTTCTTGACGCAGTTCCACTTAATTCGTGCATTTGATCCTGTCGAAAAGATACAGGATATGAAGCGTTGCGTCGAAGTGCCGATAAAGGTAGGCAGTTTCGTTTTTGACCTCGCAGACGCCGCCCATGCCCCACTTCAAATGGACATGCGGATTCACCGCAGAAGAGAAGGCTTCAAGGCAAAGGTCGTAGCCTTGTCGGATCCCGAGTTTCGCGGCAGACAAAAAAGACAGCACTCGCTCCAGCGTGAGTTTCCGATCCGACAGCACCTTACGCACAGGCTCGATTGCGCATACGCGTGCTTCTTGCGTCTAGATCGCCTGTCTTGCGCGAAAGATGGAGGCGGGAACTTGGAGTCCGAGCTTGGCACGACGCATTGAAGGGGCAAAATTCCTCAATCTGTCAGCCCGTCAGGCCACCGACTTAGCTCCCAACACCCGGTATCGAACGAGGCGAAGCGCGAACGATCTCGGGAGGTCGTGGAGCGTGAGCTTCTGAGGCTTCACGGCGGCCATTTCTCACGATACAGCGGCCAGCCATCAGAGTTTGCCAACTAGCTTGCGACTTGGCGCGGATTGGTACCGATAGAATTGCGGATGGGGCAACGCGATGGTGCCGCTTCATCGGTTCGATCGGTCGAAGATTTACTTGATTTGTTCCGCAACGAGCGCAACGCCTGGACCCGCCACATGCAATGCGGCCCAAAGCGCAAATTGGAGCGAAATCGGATATTCGGACGCATTGTTTGCGCGATGCCAGGTCGCGCCTGCGGAAGAGGTAACCGCACATCCTTTGTCTGGCGTCCAAGGGCTTGCATTTCGGGTTCGGCAAGAATATGAATGAACAGTCATTCACATAATTCGTCTGCACATGCCCGAAAGCAAGGATACAAAGGCCAAGATCAGGAGGACGGCGCTTCGGCTGTTTGCGGAGCGCGGATACAACGCGGTTTCGATGCGTGATCTCGCCGAGGCTGTCGGCATGCGGCAGGGTGGCCTCTACAACCACTTCGAAGGCAAGCAGGCGCTCCTGTCCGACCTGATGGAAACACATATGGTAGCGCTCCTGAAGGCACTGGACGCGGCGATGGCCGGCATAAATGGAACGCGCGCCCGGCTGGAAGTCTTCGTGCGCCACCACGTCGCTCATCACTTGAACTACCCGGATGACGTATTCCTTGCCTACATGGAAGTCCGTTCCCTGGACCCCGACAACCGGGCAAGGATTGTCGCACTGAGGAATCGGTACGAATACATGCTGCGAAACATACTCGAGGATGGATGCGCGAAGGGCCTGTTCAGCATAGGAGATGCTGCCGTTCACGCGAGGATGCTGCTGGCAATGATGACAGGCGTTACCGTCTGGTATCGCGACAATGGACGGTTGAGTCGCGACGAGGTCGTGGACCTCTATCTCGATGCGGCGCTGCAATCCGTCGGGCTGACGATGGTTCAGTCATGAAGCTCGAAAGCCGCATCGATACGGGCTCGGAGGACTACGCCGCAAACCGGGCGGAGATGGAGGCACGGCTGGCCGAATTCGAGGCCGCAGCGGAAATGGCGCTTGCAGGCGGCAGGGAACGCGCCCGCGCCCGTCATCTGGCACGTGGCAAGATGCTGCCGAGGGACCGGGTGGAGGGGCTGCTTGATCCGGGATCGCCGTTTCTGGAGATAGGACTTCTCGCGGCGCACGGCATGTATGATGGTGAGGTGCCTGCCGCCGGCGCAATTTCGGGCATCGGTCAAGTCGCCGGTCGGCACGTGATGGTGTTCGCAAATGATGCAACCGTGAAAGGCGGCATCTACCACCCAATGACGGTCAAGAAGCATCTTCGCGCCCAGGAGATCGCGCGCGCAAACCGGTTGCCTTGCATCTACCTGGTTGACAGCGGCGGCGCGAACTTGACCAGCCAGGACGAGGTATTCCCGGACCGCGAACACTTCGGACGCATCTTTTACAACCAGGCGAACATGAGCGCCGAAGGCATTCCCCAGATCGCTGTCGTCATGGGATCATGCACGGCAGGCGGCGCCTATGTTCCTGCCATGAGCGACGAGACCGTAATCGTCCGCAATCAGGGCACGATCTTCCTTGCCGGTCCGCCATTGGTGATGGCCGCCACTGGAGAGGAGGTGAGCGCAGAAGATCTCGGCGGTGCAGAGATGCACACGCGCATTTCCGGTGTTGCCGACCACCTCGCCGAGGATGACGCTCATGCGCTCGAAATCGCGCGCCGGATCATGACCCATCTCGGCGCTGCCCATGACGCCATTCCGAACCGTCGGGCATCGGAACTTCCCGCCCATGACCCTGCGGAACTGATCGGGATCGTGCCTGCCGACCAGCGCACGCCCTATGACATTCGCGAAGTCATCGCCCGCGTGATTGACGGCAGCCGTTTCGACGAGTTCAAGGCCCGGTTCGGAGAAACGCTTGTTTGCGGATTTGCCCATGTCTGCGGCATTCCCGTCGGCATCGTCGCCAACAACGGCGTGCTGTTTGCGGAGAGCGCCCAGAAAGGTACACATTTCATCGAGCTTTGCAGCCAGCGCCGCGTTCCGCTGGTCTTCATTCAGAACATCACCGGGTTCATGGTTGGTCGCCAGGCCGAGCAAGGCGGCATCGCGCGGCACGGCGCAAAGATGGTGACGGCCGTGTCCACGACTGCCGTGCCAAAGGTTACACTAATCGTCGGTGCATCCTATGGCGCCGGGAACTACGGCATGGCGGGGCGGGCCTATTCTCCCCGTTTCCTCTGGACCTGGCCGAATGCGCGCATTGCCGTGATGGGGGGAGAACAGGCAGCCCGAACGCTGAGCATTGTCAAGCGACAGGCCATGGAGAAACTGGGCAAGGAATGGTCGGCAGAGGACGAGGCGGCCTTCCGTGCCCCAACGGAGGAGATGTTCGCCCGGCAGAGTCACGCACTCTATGCCAGCGCGCGCCTATGGGATGACGGAGTCATAGATCCCCGCAACAGTCGCGAGATACTCGGACTGTCGCTCGGTGCCGCGCTCAACGCGCCGATCCCCGAAACCCGGTTCGGCCTCTTCAGGATGTAGCCCATGCCAATCGAAATCCTTCAAGCAGACATCACCACGCTCGACGTCGACGCCATCGTCAACGCTGCCAATCCCTCGCTGCTCGGCGGCGGCGGTGTGGACGGCGCGATACACAGGGCCGCCGGCCCGGGACTTCTCGAAGAGTGCCGGACCCTTGGCGGATGCGAGACAGGTCAGGCGAAGATCACCGGGGGCCACAACCTGGCGGCTCGCTTCGTCATTCACACCGTAGGCCCGGTCTGGCGGGGAGGCGATCAGGATGAAGAAGCCTTGCTCAGGTCCTGCTACGTGAACTCTCTCCGCCTTGCGGACGAGCATGGCTGCGCCTCCATCGCCTTTCCGGCCATATCGACGGGTGTGTACGGGTTTCCGGCCGATCGCGCGGCCCGCGTGGCGCTCCGCGCCGTCAGGTCAACGCGTCTCGACTGCAAGCTCGTCTCCTTCGATGCCGCAATGGAGCGCCATTTGCAGGATGCGATGCAACACGTGAACACGTGAGCTTCGATGCCAATTGAGAGAATCCTCATAGCCAATCGAGGCGAGATCGCCGTGCGCGTGATCAGGACTTGCCGAGAACTCGGCATCGGGACAGTGGCCGTCCATTCGGACGCTGACGCGGGGGCCTTTCATGTCGACATCGCGGATGATGCAGTGCGCATCGGACCTGCGCCCGCGGCCGAAAGCTACCTGAACGGCCAGGCGATCATCGAGGCTGCACTCACGGCCGGGGCCGACGCCATTCACCCGGGCTACGGGTTCCTTTCCGAGAGCCCGGACTTTGTCGAGGCGGTCAAGAAGGCCGGTCTCGTCTTCATCGGCCCCACGGCCAAGGCCATCCGCGCCATGGGGCTCAAAGACCAGGCAAAGGCACTGATGAAGGCTGCGGGCGTTCCCGTCGTTCCGGGCTATCTCGGGTCCAGGCAGGATCCGGACTTTCTGGTCGAGCGGGCTGCGGAAATTGGCTTCCCTGTCCTGATCAAGGCCCGCGCTGGCGGAGGTGGCAAGGGCATACGCCACGTTGAGCGTTCCGAGGACTTCGAGGAGGCATTGGCAAGCGCACGACGCGAGGCGGAGGCCAGTTTCGGCGACCCGGCCTGTCTCATCGAAAGGTGCGTCCAGGCGCCTCGGCATGTCGAAATGCAGATCCTTGGCGACAGCCACGGCAATGTCGTTCACCTGTTTGAGCGCGACTGCTCGTTGCAGAGGCGCCACCAGAAGGTCATCGAGGAAGCGCCGGCGCCCGGAATGACAGACGAGCTGCGCGCGGCCATGGGTGAGGCCGCCGTTGCAGCTGCAAGGGCGGTTGATTACGTAGGGGCCGGAACGGTTGAGTTCATAGTCGACGGTGCGAAGTTCCCTTCCACGGAAGCCTTCTGGTTTATGGAGATGAACACGCGGCTCCAAGTGGAGCACCCGGTGACGGAGTGTGTGACGGGACTGGACCTCGTGGCGCTGCAAATCGCGGTGGCCAATGGCGCAGCCTTGCCCTTTGCCCAGAATGACCTGAGCATCGCGGGTCACGCGGTAGAGGCCCGCCTCTATGCAGAGGACCCCGCCAACGGTTTCCTTCCGACAGTCGGTCACGTCAATTTGCTGCACTTCGGCAATGGTGCACGCGTGGACACTGGTGTCAGGGAAGGCGACGCGATCTCGCCACACTATGATCCGATGATTGCGAAGCTCATCGCCCATGGCGAGAATAGGGAGAAAGCGTTCCGGCGGCTGAGCCGGGCGCTTGAATGCACAAGGATTGCAGGCATCGAGACCAACCGGGACTTCCTGGTTCGTCTTGCAAGCGACCAAGACGTCTTGAACGGCGGGCTGGATACGGGATTGATTGGCAGAAAAAGCGCATCCTTGGCACGGCCACCGGAGGCCGAGGTTGTGGACCATGCCATTGCGGCGTTAGCCGCGCTTCGCCAAGAGTGCCGCGCGTCCCGTGATCCGTACATGATGCTGGTCAATTTCCGTCTCTACGGCCCCGCGCGACAAGTCGTGCGCTTCGGGGAGGAAGATGTCGTCACTGTCGAGACGACCGGTGCACACCGGCATGTGCGAACGCCACTTGGCGAGGTCGCGATCCCGGAAGTGTCCTGGGAGGGAGACGAATTGACCTGCGTTGTCGACGGTCGCCGCGTGCAGGCGCATGTCCATCGTGACGACCGGATCGTGACCGTAGACCGGAAGGGTGGCATGCGCCGGTTCACCATGGCTGCCCCGGGCGGCGGCGGGCAGGCCGAATCCGCCGACGCGATCCTCGCCCCTCTTGCCGGCCGGGTCGTGAAGGTCGTTGTTCGTCCGGGCGACGAAGTCGCCAGAGACGCGCCGCTGGCCATTCTCGAAGCGATGAAGATGGATCATGTCCTGAAAGCTCCACGGGATGGCATCGTCGCCCGAGTTTGTGTGACCGAGGGCGGGCAGGTCATGCAAAATGCGGTCCTTCTCGAATTGGAGGACTCTGCATGAGCGATCAGGTCCTGGTCTTCGAGATGGCACCACGTGACGGTCTCCAGAACGAGGAGCGTATCATTCCGACAGAGGACAAGATCGCGCTTGTCGATGCTCTGTCCAGATCCGGGCTCGGAAAGATCGAGACAGCGAGCTTCGTTTCGCCGAAATGGGTGCCGCAAATGGCGGACGGCGCAGAGGTCATGACCGGAATCACCAGGCGAGCTGGCGTGGCCTACACTGCGCTGACACCCAACATGAAGGGGCTTGAACGTGCGCTTGCGGCGGGCGCGGACGAGGTGGCGGTCTTCGGGGCTGCATCCGAAACGTTCAGCCAGAGGAACATTAATTGCTCCATCGCCGAGAGCTTTCAGCGGTTTCGCCCCGTCGTGGACCGGGCGGTCGCCGAGGGCGCGCCGGTGCGAGGCTACGTGTCCTGCGTCACCGACTGTCCTTATGAGGGCGCAGTTGTGCCAGAGGCCGTTGCAGAGGTGGCAAAGGCGTTGCTGGACATGGGGTGCTATGAAGTCTCACTCGGGGACACGATCGGCAAGGGAGTTCCGGAAACTGTCTCCGCCATGCTTGGTGCCGTTCTCTCGCGGGTCCCGGCAGAGCAGGTTGCAGGACATTTTCATGACACGGGCGGACGTGCACGCGACAACATCATTGCGGCACTCGCGCTTGGCATTCGGACGTTCGACACCTCGGCGGGCGGGATAGGTGGCTGCCCTTATGCCCCGGGAGCGCAAGGGAACGTGGCAACCGAGGCAGTCGTGGGCTTGCTGGCGGCGGAAGGCTTCGAAACTGGAATTGATCCGGACGCATTGGGGGAGGCTGCCCGTTTTGCGCGGAGCCTCAAAGCCGGCTAGAAGTGCGCATGGATGAGTTTCGAGCGATATCTGTTGTGGTCGATGAGCGTGGCGTCGTCGATCTCAGGCTCAACAACCCAGAGCGCCGGAACGCATTGTCAGCGCAGATGATGAACGAGCTTGTTGCCTTCACCCGTCTCGCGCGTGACCGCAAGGACTTTCGGGTGGTCGTCCTTTCTGGAGTCGGAGGAACTTTCTGCGCGGGCGGCGACTTGACCTGGATGAAGGCCCAGATCAACGCAAGCCGGGAGACGCGTATTGCCGAAGCACGGCGCCTTGCCATGATGCTCAAGCACCTGAACGAAATGCCGGTGCCCCTTATCGGTCGTGTCGAAGGCGCGGCGCTTGGCGGCGGCGTGGGAATGGCGTGCGTCTGCGACGTTTCGATAGCGTCCCGCAAATGCAGGATCGGATTGACGGAAACGCGGCTAGGTTTGATTCCGGCCACGATCGGCCCCTATGTCGTTGCGCGATTGGGAGAGGCGCGCGCAAGGCAGGTGGTCATGAGCGGACGGGTGTTCGGCGGTGACGAGGCTGCTGCGTTGGGCATAGTCGCAAGATCGGTGAAGCCGGAGGAAATGGATGCGGCCATCGCCGACGAGGTGGCGCCATTTCTGGAACTCCCGCACGGACCACCTGGCCGCGCAAAGGCGCTTGTCAGATCACTGGGGCCGCGCATTGATGAGGCGGTCATCGAGGCGTCAATCCAACGACTCGCGGACACCTGGGAAACGGAAGAGGCACGCGAGGGCATCGCGGCGTTTCTGGAAAAGCGCAAGCCACGATGGGCTGGCACAGGAGGAACCTGAAGATGGTCGCAAGGAATGTCTCGGACCCGATCATGATTTGCGGCGCGGCGCGAACGCCGCTTGGAGCCTTTCAGGGCGAGCTTTCGAGTGTTCCGGCGACGGATCTTGGGTCGGTTGCAATCGATGCCGCCGTTCGCGACGCCGGGGTCGACATGGCAAGTGTTGACGAGGTCCTGATGGGCAATGTTCTGCCCGCGGGTCTCGGGCAGGCTCCCGCACGGCAGGCTGCACTCGGCGCAGGTCTGCCGGCCTCGGTCCCGTGCACGACAGTCTCCAAGGTGTGCGGTTCCGGGATGAAAGCGGTCATGCAGGCCCATGACGCGATTGCCACGGGATCTGCTGACGTGGTCGTGGCCGGCGGCATGGAAAGCATGACTGGTGCGCCATATCTCCTGCCCGCCGGCAGGGCGGGTGCCAGGATCGGTCACACGAAGGTGCTTGACCACATGATGCTCGACGGGCTGGAGGACGCATTCGAGAAGGCTCCTGACGGCAGCAGGCGGTCGATGGGCACGTTTGGCGAGGATTGTGCTGAGAAATTCCAGTTCACGCGCGACGATCAGGACGCATACGCGATCAAGAGCGTGACGCGCGCGAAGCAAGCCGCCGCCGAAGGTCGTTTCGACTGGGAAATCGCGCCGGTCACGGTGAAGTCCCGGAAGGGTGAGAAGGTCGTGGACAGTGACGAAGGTCCTAGGCAGATAGACTTGGACAGGATTCCGGGCTTGCGTCCCGCCTTCAGGAAGGATGGAACAATCACGGCGGCGTCGTCCTCGTCGATAAATGACGGTGCTGCTGCCCTAGTGTTGGCTCGTGCTTCAGTTGCCGAGGCGCTGGAATTGACTCCGGTCGCTCGGATCGTGGCGCATGCAGCCTTCGCCGGCGAGCCTGGCTGGTTCACCACGGCGCCGGTCTTCGCGAAGCGTGCGCTTCTTGAAAGGGTCGACTGGGACATTGACGCCGTGGACCTGTTTGAAATCAACGAGGCATTTGCCTGCGTTCCCATGGCATCGATGCGGGAATTGGGTATCGAACATGAGCGCGTGAACGTACATGGCGGCGCCGTGGCGCTCGGCCATCCGATCGGGGCGTCGGGCGCACGCATCATCGTGACACTGCTCGGCGCCATGCAGGCGCGAGGGGCGCGGAAAGGCGTGGCCTCGATTTGCATTGGGGGCGGTGAAGCAACCGCAATCGCGATCGAATCCGAGTTCCTTTCCTGATTTGCCAGCGACGTGGGCACGAGCGCCCGCCATCGTCCAATTCGCGCCCAAGCATCGAACCTGTACAGTTCCTGGTCAGGTCGCGATGCCTCAGGGCCAATTGTCTGGCATTGGTCGAACTCATGCTTGTAGTGAGGACTGAACTCGGGATTCGACCGGGTTCGCCAATCGAGATACATTGGTCCATGGCTTGGCAAGAGGGCATTTGAGCAATGGGATTCGACTGGTCGACCCTGACATTTGCGGGGGTTGTGATTCTCGGACTGCTGGTTGCCTACGCCCTGTTTCGTCGTCCAGGAAGCGATACCGCGACGCTGCAGTCCGAGATGTCCACCTTGAAAAGAGACGCCAAGGAGAAGGACGAACAGCTTGTCGAAGCGCGCAGCAGCGCTGACAAGCACGAGGCGCTCGCGATTGAGCGAAGGGAAGAAACCGAGAGGCTGAACGGTGACTTGTCGAAGCTTCGCAAGAGGCTCGACGAGGAGACGGAAAAGCAGATCGGGCTGTCCAAGAGGATCTCGGAACTTGAAACCGAGATGAAGGCGGAGCGAGCGGCATCGGAAGAGAAGATCGAGATGCTGACCAAGGTCCGTGAGGACATGGAATCCAAGTTCAAAGCACTGGCGGCGGAAGCCCTGAAGGTGCAGGGCGAGCAGTTTTCGAAGGTCAATCTCGAAAGGCTCGATGTTGCGCTGACGCCCCTGAAGGAGCATGTCGGTCACTTCGAAAAGGAACTCAAGGCCGTTCACAGGGCCACGATCGAGGACCGAGCCAAGCTCAAGGCCGAAATTGAACAGCTCAGCAGGCGGTCTGAAGCGATTTCCCAAGAAGCGGTGGCACTGACGCGCGCACTGAAGGGCGACCGGCAAAGGCAGGGCGCCTGGGGCGAGATGATTCTCGAGAGCATCCTGGAACGCTCGGGACTGCGCGAGGGGGAGGAATACGAGACCCAAGCCCACAGGGTAAGCGACGAAGGCGACAGACTTCGCCCGGATGTCGTCGTGAGCATCCCGGGCGGAAAGACCCTGGTCATCGACAGCAAGGTGTCGCTGGTGGCGTATACGGACGCGGTGAATTCGGAAGACGAGAAAGACGCGTCAAGCGCGCGCAAGCGCCATGTCGCCTCGCTGAAGAGCCACATAGACGACTTGGCTGCACGGGATTACCAGCACGCTGAGGAATCCACGGTTGACTATGTCATCCTGTTCGTGCCGATCGAGGGAGCGCTGTCCGAGGCGCTTCGCGTGGACGGCCATTTGACCGAATACGCGCTGGAGAAAAACGTCACGATCGCTACCCCGACGACGTTGATGATGGCACTGAAGACGATCGCGCATGTCTGGGCGGTCGAGCGTCGCAACCAGAATGCCGAAGCCATTGCCGAACGGGCCGGGCGCCTCTACGACAAGGTCGTAGGCTTCGTTGAAAACATGAAGAATGTCGGCAGGCGGCTTGATCAGGCACAGGACGCGTATCAGGGTGCATTCGGGCAGCTTTCCAGCGGCCGGGGCAATCTCCTCAGTCACGTCGAAAAACTGAAGGAACTCGGCGCACGCACCAACAAGTCCATAGGCGTCTCGTTTGACGAAAGCGAGAGCGCGACCGCGCAGATCGAGCACGATCCGGACGAGTGAACAAGTCGCGTTGACACCTTCGCGTTCGATCTCGCCGCGTCCCTCTGGATCATGGCAATCGCGGCCGGTGCAGGAGTCCCAGGCGTTGCGATATCGACGGTCCATGTAGCGTATTCGCTGGGCGATTCTCGGCTACAGATCATTCGGCATGTCATCGAGCCGAAATCGCCTCCGGAAATCTTCACCGGCGCAAGAGTGGCCATGGGGGTCTGCTGGAGTACCTTCGTTGCCGCCGAGCTTGTTGCGGCGAAAAAGGCGTCGGCAAGATGATCTTGGCCGCATCCAAGTTCCAGGAAAGTCCGGGTCAGGGGCCTTCCACTTCAAGGCCGTTTGCGCGTGCAACGAAGTCTGCAAGCATTGGCACGAACCTGTCTCCTTCGCCGGCCGCGTCCATTGCGGCAAAGGAGTTCCTGACCGCAGACTGGATCGGGTTGAGCGCCCCGACGGAATTCGCCAGACTGGTCACGTAGCACATGTCCTTGTGTGCGTTTGAGATCGCGAATTTATGCGCGTTTTCATCGCGCTCCAACGTCCATTTCATGAAAGTTTGGTAGAATCCGTTCGACATGCGCCCGGGTCGTATCACGCTGTCGACCTGTTCCGGCGTCAGCCCAGACTTGCGCGCGAGCGCCAAAGCCTCCGCGTAAAGCGCGCCGTAGCCCATCGCGATGAAATTGTTGATGAGCTTCATCTTGTGTCCGAGCCCGACTTCGCCGAGATGCACGATGACGTCGGCCCAGCACTCGATTACGGGCTTGATGCGCTTGAATGTTTCGGGACTTGCGCCGACCATCGCATCGAGAGTGCCGTCCCACGCTTCCTTGGGCGTGCGAGACAGGGGCGCGTCCGCCATGTGTCCGCCCGCCGCTTCGATTTCGGTCGCCAACGCCAGGGTGGAGACCGGGTCGGACGTCGAACAGTCGACGACGACCGCCTCTGGCTGGAGTCCTTCCAGAATGCCGCCCCGGCCTCTGACAAGTTCTTCGACTTGCGTGGAACCAGTCACGCATATCTGAATGATTTCAGAGCGTTCCGCGAGCTTCTTCACACAGTTTGCCTCGACTGCGCCGCGCGCAACAAAGTCATCGACGGCCTCGCGCCTTCGATGCGCAACTACCGTCAGCGGATAGCCGGCCTCGACGATGTTCTTGGCGATGCCGTGCCCCATGAGGCCGACACCTAACATGCCAATGGCTGGCTTTGTCATGTCTCACTCCTCGCCCAAAAGCGTGCGCATGCGCGCCAAGGCTTCGCGGATGTTGTCTTGGCTGTTGGCGTAGCTGAGACGGAGGTAGCCCTCGCCCAGGATGCCGAAATCGGGACCGCCTATGGTTGCCACGCCGGGTCCTTCCAGGAGTTCCGACGCAAGGTCCTTGGCCATTCGGCCGGTGCCGGTGATGTTCGGAAAGGCATAAAATGCGCCCTTTGGCGTGATGCAGGAGACACCAGGAATGTCATTCAGCAGTTTGACTACGAGCTTCCGGCGGACGTCGAACTCCGCCAACATTTCGCCCACCGCTTCCTGCGGCCCGGTCAAGGCCTCAAGGGCGGCATGCTGGGCCGAGGCATTCACGCAGGACCATGCATTCACGGCGAGCTTTCGGACCTTCTCATAGAGGCCGTCGGGCCATACCGAATATCCCATTCGCCAGCCGGTCATGGCATAGGTCTTCGACCAGCCGTTCAGCAGGATGACGCGGTCGCGAATCTCGGGATAGCCGAGAAGGGGAACGTGTTCCTCTCCGTCATAGAGCATCTGGTCGTAGATCTCGTCTGAGAGGAGGGCCACGTCGGGCCGTTCGGCAAGGCCGGACACCAAAGCGTCGACCTCGGCCCTTGGCGTTACGCCGCCACACGGATTCGCGGGAGAGTTCAGAATGACGAGGCGCGTGTTCGATGTGACGAGCGAAAGCGCTTCCTCCGCAGAGAAGGCGAATCCATTCCTTTCCCGATTCGGAATCGGAACCGGTCGCGCGCCGGTGAACTCGATCATCGAGCGGTAGATCGGAAATCCGGGATCGGGATAGAGGATATCCGCGCCTGGCTCGCCGAACATCAGGATGGCCGCGAACATCGTCACCTTGCCTCCCGGCACGATCAGGACGTTGTCCGGGTTCACCTCGATCGCGAAGCGCCGGAAAATGTCGGCAGCAACGGCCTCCCGAAGTTCCGGGATTCCGGTCGCGGGAGTGTAACCGTGCTGACCGTCACGGAGCGCCTTGACTGCTGCTTCCACGATGTTTGCAGGGGTCGGGAAGTCGGGCTGGCCGATGCCTAGGTTGATGACGTCCTTGCCGCCTGTGGCCAGTTCTCCCGCCCGCGCGAGCACCGCGAACGCGTTCTCCTCTCCGATGCGGTCAAATCCGCTGATCGTGCCCAGCATGCATCTGCTCCTAATATGTCGCCCGCCCGCCCGAAATGTCGAAGACGGCCGCGGTCGTGAAGCTGCACTCCCTGGACGACATCCAGGCCACCATGTTGGCGATTTCCTCCACCTCGACGAACCGTCCACGCGGGATCTTCGACAACATGAACTCGATGAATTCTTCGGTGACCTGCTCAAGGATCTCGGTGTTTGCCACTGCGGGCGTGACGCAGTTCACGGCGATGTCGTGCTTGGCCACTTCCTTGCCGAGCGCCTTGGTGAACCCGATGACGCCGGCCTTTGATGCCGCATAATGCGTGGCCTTCGGATTGCCTTCCTTGCCGGCAATCGACGCGATGTTGACGATGCGCCCGTAGTTGCGGGCCTTCATTCCCGGCAGCACGGCCTTGTTCGTATGATAGGTGCCCGTGAGATTGACGGCGATGACCTTGTTCCAGATTTCCGTGTCATACTCCTCGATTGCGGTAACGGGTCCGGCGATGCCGGCGGAATTCACGAGAATGTCGATGTGATCGAGCGCTGCCCTTGTCTCGTTGCATGCGGCCGTGACCGACGCGTAGTCGGTGACGTCGCAGTGGATGGCCCTGGCCCCTTCGATTCTGTCTGCCGCCGCCTTGGCCTTTTCGACATTGATGTCCCAGAGGCATGTCCGGGCTCCGGAATCGGCCAGCCTGTGGGCGCATGCGAGCCCGATGCCCTGCGCGCCCCCTGTAATGACCGCGTTTTGCCCCGAGAGGTCGTATTGGTTTGCCATCACATCACCGCTCCTATCTGCCAAGGCACGAACTCGTGGTCGCCAAGACCCTGCGCTTCGGATTTTGACGTCGCGCCGCTGGCGACCTTGAGGAAGAGTTCGTAAATCTCGCGGCCCTTTTGATCGACCGTGGACTCGCCGGTCAGGATGTCGCCGGCGTTGATGTCCATGTCGTCCTTCATGCGTGCATACATTTCCGAATTCGTGGCGACTTTCACGGTTGGCGCGGGTTTCGAGCCGAACGCCGAGCCGCGACCGGTCGTGAAGCACACGAGATTGCAGCCGCTGGCGATCTGACCGGTCACGCTTGCGGGGTCATAGCCAGGACTGTCCATGAAGGTGAAGCCTTTTGCCGTCACCTGTTCTGCATACTTGTAGACACCGGCGAGAGGCGTGGTGCCGCCCTTTGCCGCCGCTCCCAGCGACTTTTCGAGGATCGTGGTCAGTCCGCCCTTCTTGTTGCCTGGCGAGGGATTGTTGTCCATCGAGCCCTTGTTGCGTGCGGTGTAGTCCTCCCACCAGCGCACCAGCCCGACAAGCCTTTCGCCGATCTCCTGCGATGCCGCTCGACGGGTCAGCAGGTGCTCCGCTCCGTAGATTTCTGGCGTCTCGGCAAGGACGCCCGTGCCGCCCTGCGCAACCAGCAGGTCGCAGGCATGGCCGAGTGCGGGGTTTGCCGTGATGCCGGACCATGCGTCCGAACCGCCGCATTGCAACGCGACCATCAATTCGGAGGCGGGGCAGGGAGTGCGCACGATCTCGTTGGCCAATGGCAGCATCGCCCGCACCCTTTCTATGCCAAGGTCGATCGTGCGCTGGAGGCCCGCGACGTTCTGTATGTTCATGGTCTGAAACAGGGGCCCATGTTCGAGACCGTACGCTTCGAGAAGCCAGTCTATCTGGTTCATCTCGCAGCCGAGACCTACCATTAGGACTCCGGCATGGTTCGGATGCCGTGCATAGCCCCACATGACGCGCTGCAGCGCCTCGAAACCGTCACCGTCTCCCTGCATTCCGCAGCCTGTGCCGTGAACAAATGCCACGACGCCATCTACATTCGGGAAGTCGGCAAGTTCTTCGGGACCGAACGCGTCGGCGATGCGGCGTGCCGCCGTCGCCGAACAGTTCACCGAGGTCACGACGGCGATGAAGTTGCGAGTGCCGATGCCGCCGTTTTCGCGGCGATATCCCATGAACGAATCGCGTGCCTCCTCCGCCACCATGTCGGTCGGGCGAAGATCGGTGCCGAACTCGTAGTCCATGTCCGTGTTGCGGAACTCGGCGTTGTGCGTATGCACATGGTCTCCCGGAGCAATCTGCGAGGAGGCGTAGCCGATGATCTGCGCGTACTTTCGGATTTCGTCGCCCTTCGGAATCGCGCCTGTCGCTACCTTGTGACCTGACGAGATTGGCGCCTCGATCGTGACATCTTCGACGACCGTGCCGACATCAAGGTGCCGGGTCGCAGTGACCACGTTGTCGGCGGCGTCCAGCCGGACATATGAAGGATGTTGAGCCATGGCATGATCTGCAGTGTTTTCGCCGGAACGTTTTCTGCGCCGCTGGCGCGTTCCGGGGGATCACACGGCGGGCAAGTCCTCTTCGATGTAGGTCTGCACGATCGAGGCGAAGTCCGGGTCGGCGGCGAATCCAAGCTTGATGGCGCGTTCGGGAGCGAAATTCCTTGGCCAACCCGCGACGATCTTCATGATCGTTTCGTCGGGTTCCGGCTTAATGAACGAAACAGCGCTTTCGCCGGCAACGTCGCGAAGGGCTTCGATCTGTTCGGCTACGGTGCAGGACACGCCCGGCATGTTGAGCGCGCGGTGCCCGCCAAGCATGTCGAGGTCCAGTTCTGCCGCGTGCCTAAGGAACCCGGCGGCAGAGCGAGGTGAGGCGTGCCAGTGACGAACGGTGTCTTGCACGGGCAGGATAGCCTCCTTGCGGTTCAGCGGTTCGCGGATGATTCCCGAGAAGAAGGACGATGCGGCGCCGTTGGCCTTGCCTGGTCGCACGCAGATGGTCGGCAACCGGATGGAGATTCCGTCGAAGTAGCCTTTGCGGATATAGTCGCCGAGCATGAGTTCCGAGATTGCCTTCTGTGCTCCGTATGACGTTCGCGGCATCGTGGGAAAGTCGTCACCGATCTTTTCGGGGAAGGGCGGCCCGAACACGGCAATGGAGGACGTGAATATGATCTTCGGGCGGTAGGTGCCGTCGGATGCGGCCGTCTCGGCGCGAAAGGCCTCGAGAAATCCTCTGAACGCAACCACGTTGACGTTCCAGCCAAGTTCGAACTTCGCCTCGGCCTCCCCGGACACGATTGCGGCGAGATGGTAGATAATGTCGAATCGCTCAGCCGCCATTGACTTGATCAGTGCCTGATCGGTTACGTTGCCCTCGACACTACGTGCCGCAGGTGCGCCATTCTCCGGAAAGGCCATGTCCAGGAGCGTGACCTCGTCGCCAGTCGACAAGGGGTCCGAGGCCAGCAGCCGCGCCAGTTTCTGGCCCACCATGCCACCGCCGCCGATGATCAGGACTTTCAATTGCGCCTCCTTGGTTGCCCGGCAGAGATTGTCTGGAAGACCGCCTGAATTCAAGTGCTGCCTGCCGTTCGACACTGCTTCAAATTCGGGCTAGGTGGGCTGTGAAGGCACGGCGCTGATGCCGGCAAAGCGGAGGATGACCTGGATGAAACTGGTGCGTTATGGAATTCCCGGAAAGGAGAAGCCGGGGCTGATCGACGGAGACGGTGCGCTGCGCGACCTGTCCTCCCACGTGGCGGACATATCTGGCTCGATGCTTGACGACGCGTCGCTCGACCGGTTGCGCGCGCTTGATTCGTGCTCGCTTCCGAAGGTGGAGGGCGAGGCACGGTTGGGCGTGCCAGTCAGCGGCATCGGAAAGTACATGTGCATCGGCCTGAATTACCGTGACCACGCGGAGGAAGCGGGAATGCCGATTCCGGAGCATCCGATCCTCTTCATGAAGGCGAATTCCGCCATTTCGGGTCCCGATGATCCAGTGTCCATTCCGCGCGGCTCGACAAGTTCCGACTGGGAGATCGAGCTGGGTGCCGTGATCGGCACGACGGCCAAGTACGTGAGCGAGACGGAAGCGCTGAACCACGTGGCCGGGTATTGCATCTGCAATGACGTGTCGGAACGCCACTTCCAGATTCACTTGTCCGGGAACTGGACCAAGGGCAAGTCCTGCGACACTTTCGGCCCCACGGGTCCCTGGCTGGTCACGAGGGACGAGATTCCCGATCCCCAGTCCCTTGACATGCAGCTCGACGTGAACGGCGAGCGCATGCAGGCGGGCAATACCAAGACAATGATCTTCACGGTGGCCGAGATCGTTTCGCACTTGTCGCAACTGTTCACGCTGCATCCTGGCGACGTGATTTCGACCGGAACCCCGCCGGGGGTCGGCATGGGCATGAAGCCGCCGAGATACCTCAAGGTCAGTGACGTGATGGAGCTGACGATCGACGGGCTCGGCACGCAGCGCCAAAAGGTTGTGGAGGATGCCTGAACGGCCAGCGCTTCTGCAGCTTGGCAAGGTTTCGGAGCGCATGGCAGAGCGGCTTGCAGCCGGATTCGATGTTGCCAGGTTGCCGCAAGACCATGAAGCGTTCCTTGCTGAACGGGGTTCGGAATTTGCGGCTATCGCGACGATGAGGGGCGTCCCGAATGACGTGCTGGCGCAGCTTCCGAACCTCAAGGTCATTTCAAGTTTCGGGGTGGGCTACGACAACATCGACGCCGCGGCCGCGGCGAGCAGGGGCATTCTTGTCGCTCATACGCCAGATGTCCTGAACGACGAGGTCGCGGACACGGCGATCATGCTTTGGCTTGCGGTCAGCAAGGAGTTGCTGCCCGCGGAACGCTGGGCGCGCTCGGGTGCATGGGCAACGGAGGGCGCCTATCCGTTGGCGCGGACCGTCAGGGGCCGCAACGTTGGCATTCTGGGCCTTGGACGTATAGGGCAGACAATCGCGAAGATGACGGAGATGTTCGGAGCTAAGGTGCACTATCAAAGCCGCGCCAGAAAGGGCGTGCCTTACCTGTACTTTGACGACCTTGCGGATATGGCGAGCGAGGTGGACGTGCTTTTTGTCATCACTCCGGGCGGTGAAGGAACCCGGCATCTGGTGAATTCCGAGGTTCTGGACGCTCTGGGGCCGGAGGGCATTCTCATCAACGTTTCCAGGGGGAGCGTGGTCGACGAGACGGCTCTGGTTGCGGCTCTCAAGAACGGCCGACTGGGCGCGGCGGGGCTTGACGTGTTCGAGGACGAGCCACGAATTCCGGATGCATTGACGGCAATGGAGAACGTGGTGCTGTTGCCGCACATCGGCAGTGCGACCGTCGAAACCCGACAGGCAATGGGCGATTTGGTCTGCGACAACCTCGACGCATGGCTGGCGGACGGCAAGGTCGTGACGCCAGTCCCGGAATGTCGGCACCTGAACGAGCAGTGACCGCCTACCCTTTCGCACGTGACCAATTTCTTGTGAAATCGGGTCTTTTTCAGTTCCCCAACGTCGGGCCGCTTTGCCGCAGCGGACGACCGACTTTCTGAAGACTGCCGGATGCGCAGCAATGGTACCGCAGCACTAGCGAATCGTAACGATGGATCGAATTGAGTTGAACCCGCACAGGTGACGCATCACGACCCTTTCAGATGCATCAAGCCGGAGAGTTTCCAATGCCGCGAAGCGGTTGCCCCTGCCTAGCGCATGCTGTAAGTCCATTTGTACTTACAGACGGAAGACACATTCGATGCCCAAGATCACGCAGACCGGAAATTCCCACGGTGTCGTCATTCCTGTGGCCACGCTCGCTCAGGCCAATCTTGCGGCTGGCGACAGCGTCGTCATGGCACCTTTGCAGGATGGAATCCTGATCGCGCAGGAGACCTCCGCATCCGGGCGGATGGTGGCGGCGATGCTAGAAAGCATGGACCGCTACGCTGATACCTATCGCACGCTGGCCTCGGAGAGGCTCAGCACTTGACGGAAGAGACTTCGCTGGATGCAGCGCACCTGGTCGCGGTCGTCGCCGACCATGTTCTGCCGACGGCACGATTGGTGGCCCTGTTTCACGGAATTCAACTGCGCCGCTTCGGTGGGGCGCCCGGACTTCGCGATTCCGGGCTGCTTGAGAGTGCAATTGCGCGAGGAGCGCAGATGTTCGCCTATTCGGAGACCGGCGACATCATCGAGGCGGCCTGCGCAATCGCCGAGGGCATCATCCGCAATCATCCATTCGTCGATGGCAACAAGCGTACTGCTTTTGCCACCATCGCCTCTACCTTCGCAGTGAACGGATACCGTCTGGAAATGGAGCCGATCGACGCGGCGCAGGTCTTGGTCGACTTCGCCGCCAAACGTTTGACCGCCGCGGAGTTCCGGCCCCTTTTGCGGGCGCACACGGTACCAGAACCAACGAGTGACCTGGCCAAGGAGCACCCAACAACGGGCGAGACGGACATAGGGCCTTAGCGAATGTACCTCGCATCGGTCCAGTCGTCAGTCTCGTCCACTACCTGAGATGCGTTTCGAAGAAGGCCAGAGTCCGATCACAGGCAAGTTTTGTTGCTTCTTCGTCATTGCGAGGTGTCGTGTTGTTGTGGAACCCGCTGTTCACGATCGGGTAGAGATTGCTGAAATTCTCGCCGTGTTCCCACACGCAGCGCCATATTCTTCCCGGTCGGAATTCGTCCGCTCGTAATGCCTGGCAAAATGCATCAGCAATGGCGCCTCGACCTGTGGCAACATCGGCGATACTTGGCTGGCGTCCGCAGAACGGTACCGGAGCTGGCAAGTTCAGGATATGCAACCGCGAACGTATCGCAGATGCCGCCGTCGCAGGCGGCCGCCAGTGCGGCGACCAGGTGCCGGTCCGTCCAGCCACTTCTGTCGATGGCTGCAAATCGGCGCGGGATTCCGACGACTCTCCGAGTGGCCAAGCGCAAGGCCTGCGAACTCAGCCCGAGCACGCGTACTTCACGAAGCTGGAGGAACAGACGGTTGCAGATGTCAGGTCCGTTATTGGCGGACCATTCGACCATCTCGTCCCGCACACGGCACTGCCAGACCGTCGATCCAAAGCCGATTCCGCAGAGAACGCCGTGGCGGTCCGAACGGATTCCGTGATGCATCTGGCAACCGAGCAGCCGCGCGCATCCCGGCGCTTGGCGCGTCTCCATCATCGTCTCTCAGCGGCGGGCGGTCGTCGGCGTCGCCCACCAGGCTCATCACGTCAGATTTGCCCCTATCATTTCGTGTATCGGGAACCGTGTTCGCCGTATTCAGCGACAAGGGCCGCAATCATCTCCGCGTCCATGCCCTCGATTGCTGGCATCGCTCCGCCCGGCCTGGGACTAACCCAAAAGTCCCCGCCCGTCTCCACTGGCTCCAGGCTCAGCACGGGCTGCGCCCCGCCGTCCAGTTGAAGCTTGCCGAGACGTTCGCCTGGCATGCGCGACAGGACCTCCCTCGCCTTGTCGACCGCGACCCGAAGTCCCGCCGTCGGTTCACCCTTCGGCAGATCTGCGGTTGTCAGGATCTTTGCTTCATATGTGTCCCGTGCGACCGCCGGAACGAGGTTGCGGGCTATCATCTCGACAAGCGAGAGCGGCGCTTCTTGGGGAAACTTTCCGCTGGCGGCGCATGCCATCCGCCACAGGGGCATTACGTGCCTGTCCAGCATCCAGAGATCAATGAAGTCCCGCATGGCCACTCGACCGGCCGCAGCCAGTGTCTTGTTGGCAGACAGGTCTGCGAAATGCAGACGTTGACCGAAGGCTGGATCGGGGACGGGCGCGAAGTACTCCAGGGACAGGGCCTGGGCCCATTGAAGGATCGCCGTGCCTGTTCCCGGTTTCGTCACTCGGCATTCCCGGAAACCTTCAAAGGACTTCGTCTCCTCGACGGTGAACCCGACGACCCTAAGTGCCTGTGCATCCAGCTGCATGACGGGTTCAGGATCGCCTGAGGTGAAGATGTCCTGATCGTCGGTGAGGCGGAAGCCGTGCTGCTGGACGACCGCGCTGCCGGCGAACGGGCTGGACGCGGTCCGGTTGTTCCGGATGACTTCCAGGATTTCCCTCTGAAAGTCATCAAGCGGCATGTCCGTCTTCCCACCCGGTCCTCTCAAGGATATCCGCCGCGAGGCGGGCCGCGTTCAGGTCGCCATGCATCTGCAGGCTGGTGGCGATGCCACGCATGCCCCGGGTGGTGGCGTGACCGGGTATGTTCCAAAGGCATCTGGCCCCGTAGAGATCGAAGGCCTTCTTGCGCAGCGCCAGAAGTTCCTCGCCTATGTCTTCATATTCGAGATCGATTCGGAAGCGACGCGAGCGCTGTTCCGCCTCGCAATGAAACCGTTCAGGGATCGGTATCCTGCCAGTGTATGTCCGGGGCCGCATTGCCCCTCTCTCCTGCCAGTCGTTCATCCCGTTTCTCCTGTCCGGCGGTGACAAGGCCGCTCACGAGGACGAATGCAATTCGAACCCAACCTAATTTATCCGTCAATGTGTATATCAGCGGAGCAAGGGAAGCTAGGAGGATCGTGCCGGACATCTGGGTTCAGGAGATCCGATTGCTAATGACGGGGGCGGACAAGGAAGGAGGCATGACGCCGGAGATGGCTCTCCACAAAGCCCTGCATGTCCATGGTTTGCGAAATTCCCGCTTTACCGTCGACGTGTCCAGTCGCCTCGATCAGTGCTCGCATTTTCCGTGCTGTCGTGTCCGTCAAAGGATGCTTCTGGCACCGATGGGCAAAGCGCATTCAATTCGGTGGCGTGCAAGCCGTGGCTCGGGTGTGGATTGCGCAGGTCTACGTCGCGGCGTTCAGTCTGCCTCTTGGCGAAGCACGACAGAGACATTGTGGTTCCATTGAACGGCCGCCAGTCTTGTTTGCTACCTGAGATGCGTTTCGAAGAAGGCCAGAGTCCGGTCCCAGGCAAGCATCGCCGCCTCTTCGTCGTAGCGAGGTGTCGTGTTGTTGTGGAACCCGTGGTTCGCGTTCGGGTAGAAGTGGACGCTGAAGTCCTTGCCGTGTTCCTCGAGCGCGGCACCGTAGGCGTCCCAGCCGGCGTTGATCCGCTCGTCATGCTCGGCGTAATGGATCAGCAATGGCGCCTCGATCTGCGGCACATCGGCGACACGTGGCTGACGACCGTAGAAAGGCACCGAGGCGGCAAGGTCAGGATAGGCGACCGCGAGCGCATTGCAGACGCCGCCGCCGTAGCAGAATCCGACGCAGCCGACGCGACCGGTCGAGTCTTCGTGATCGCGCAGGAATTCAAACGCAGCGAAAAAATCCTCCATCAGCTTCTCGCGATCCAACTGACGCTGCATTTGGCGGCCTTCGTCGTCGCTTCCGGGATACCCACCGAGCGGCGTCAGCCCGTCGGGTCCGACGGCAAGATATCCGGCCTTGGCGACTCGGCGGACCACGTCCTCAATGTAGGGGTTGAGCCCGCGGTTCTCGTGGACAACGAGCACTGCCGGCAGGCGGCCGGCAGTTCCTGACGGTTTCGCCATTAGCGCCTTGATCGTCCCGTGGCCGTCTGGGCTCGGGTATTCGACGACGGTGGTCTCGATGCCGGGATCGTCGGGGGCAACCTCCTGAGCCCAGGCATAGTTCGGCTGAAGCTGTTCAAGGATCATCGTGCCGGTGACTCCCGCGGCGGCGAATTTTCCGGCTTGCGAGATGAATTCACGTTTGGACAGCGTGCCATGCACGTAGCCGTCAAAGATCTCGAGAATCCGCTGGTCAAAGTCCGATGCGCGTTTGCGTACTGCAGTCATAGTGTCCTCCTGGCCGAGCGTGGCAGCGGTGGTCATGCGGTCGGTCGTCCGTCGGGCGCTTGGGCGAGGGTTTCACCAACACCCTTGCAACGTACGCTATGCCTGCCAACGAGATTTGCAAGCACAAGTGCGTGGCACTCCTTGCCGGATCGCTGGGTCGGGGACACGACGCAAGGAGACGGGAGACATGGTTTGGACCTTGCAACTCCGTCCACAACGCGGCGACCATTGCGTTCGGATCGGCATCATTGGTCTAATTCTGGTGGACTTACTGCTCCTGATGCGAGACGTTTACAATGACATGTCGGGCTGGTCGCCGAAGCAACTTCGGGAGACATTTGATAGGTGTGCCAATTCGATCCTGGTGGAAAAGGTGCCATTTGAATCCGACGGACCTGCATTTGTGGCCGACCGCTGCCCGAACGAATTCGAGGCGCCGCCATTCAATGACAGTGGGCCCTGCTGGTCTTGACGGAATGCGTACTTTGGCTGCTTGGCGAGATGGGATGAGGAGGAGCCTTCTCTTGCAACGGCGCGCGTCACCGGGTTGCAGGCTTCAAGGAAGCGACGGGAGACGGGAATGACCGACTATGCGCCGCTAGACGAGACGATCACGCTTGACCAACTCAACCGCGATCCGTTTCCGATCTACCGACGGTTGCGCCGCGAGGCGCCGGTGCTGCGGGTCGCGGCGGCAGGCCGGACATTTCTGACGAAAGCCGCCGACACGAAATACGTCAAGGACAACCCAAAGCTGTTCAGTTCCAACGATCCGAACACGCCCATGAAGCGTGCCTTCTGGGCGCATACGCTGATGCGGAAGGATGGAGAAGCGCATCTGCGCGAACGCATGGCCATGGCACCCGCCTTTGCTCCCAAGGTGATGCGGGACGAATGGATGCCGCAGTATCGCAGGATTGCGGAAGACTATGTTGCGCGGCTGCCTCGCGGCGAAGTCGTTGACCTCTTTCCGGCTCTCTCCGGACCTTATGCGGCGCGGGGTCTGGCGATTCTG
>JAJDVJ010000021.1 GCA_022826205.1 Silicimonas sp.
GGGTCATCGAAGTGGCCAACGCCAACGCTCCTCGCCGTGCAGATGCGCCAATCCCGGACGCCGCGTCATGTTTGCCCCTTCAGCGGGGCGGTTCAGCAGGGCCGTGGCCCTCAAACTCTGTTGCCGAGATCGGAAAGGCAATGCCTCGCCCTCGTGCACGGTCTACTTGCCACGTTTCCAACGTGAGCGCAATGCCGGGATCGAACCATGTGACTTTCGTATATAATTCCCTTTGCAAGCGCCTGGTCCTTGGCGACGAAGCTCTGCGCAAAACCGATCTGGCTGCTCAATTCGTCAATCGTGCCGATCGCTTCCATACGGGGAGAATCTTTGTCCACGCGCGAGCCTTTTGACAGCCCGGTTTTGCCACCGTCTCCGGTGCGTGTGACGATTTTTGACGGTCGGTTCCCCATGTCAGTCCTCCCTCTGCGTCAGGGGTTGATGCGGCGTTGCGCGGAAGTGCTGGGCGTAGTCGCGATAATGTGGAAGTGTCGCGCGCATGATCATGCGTTTGAGGTCGTCCATCGGGCCAATGACGCGCGCCGGGCGCCCCGCCCAGACATGGCCGCTGGTGAGCCGCTGACCCCGTTCGCTCTGGGCTCCGGCCGCCACAAGCACGTCGCTTTCCACGGTGGACCCCGGGGCGATGATGGCGCCGATCCCCACAAGACTGCCGGGCTCGACCACGCAGTCGGTCAGCGTCACGTTATGCCCGATGGTCACGTCAGAGCCGATCGTCACCGGGGCTGCGTTGCAGGTGATAATGCTGTTATCCTGCACATTGGAGCCTGCGCCAATTGTGATGCGGTGTTCGCCCGCGTCCAGCTTGCAGCCATACCAGATGCCAACGCCTTCCCCGGCCTCTACCAAGCCTGTAACCCATGCGGTGGGCGCGACAAAACAACCGGGCTCGCTGTGCGGCTTGGCGGCTCCCTGCGGTGCTTTTTCGTCGCCAATGCGGATTTTTTGGTGATGGCCCGGCAACTCGCTGCCAGACACCTGCGCCACTGGCTTCGCCGGAGAGCCAGCATAGAGCCAGCCACCTTCGAGCTCGCTGCGCGGAAAGACAACCGACCCAGCCGAAATCACCGCGCCTGCGCCGATAGTTGCACCATCGAGGATTACGGCTTCGCGTTCGATCACACAGCCATCTCCCACAGTGCAGGCGTGTACAACCGCGCCATTGCCGACAGTGACCCGGTCGCCGATATGGGTGGGATACTCTTCATGGGCGATATGAACGGTGCCGTGCACGCCTAGGTGAAAGTCATCACCGATCGTCACGACATGCCCGTCCGCCCGGATCACCGACCAGGCACCGAGCCATGCGCCAGTACCCAGGGTCGTACGCCCAAGCACGGCTGCGCCTTCTCCGGCAAAGGCCGGTGCGCTCTTCAAATCAGGCGAAACCCCGTTGTAAGCCGCGCAAAGGGGATGAGAGTATTCAGCCATCGGTTATCTTTCTTGTCATGTCGCCGCGGGCTCCCTGACCCTGAGTGATGCTGTGTTCCGAAAGTGCTGACCCGTCTACCAAACTGCGGGGGGTCGATCAAAAGACCGGCGTTTCCCGGTAGACGCCCCAAATCGCTTTCAGCTTTTCGACGATGTCGCCCATGGTCGCGCCTTCTTTCACCAGCTCGATGGTGATGGGCATGATGTTCTGGCTGTCGTCCTTTGCGACCTCGACCAATTGATCCAGCAGCGCCTGAACTTTGGCTTCGTCGCGCCCCGCGCGGACCGATTGGGTGCGGTCAATCTGGCGTTTGGCCGTCGACTCGTCGTAGGGGTGCACTTCGATTTTGACGTCGGATTCGTCCATCACATAGCGGTTCACCCCGATCACAGGCTTTTGCCCCGATTGTTTGCGCAGCGCGGTTACATAGGCGAAATCGGCGATGTGCTTTTGGAACCAGCCTTCCTCGATCAGCTTGATCGTGCCGCCGCGTTCTTGGATCTCGTCCAATGTTTCAAAGATCTTCCTTTCATAGTCATTGGTGAGGCTCTCCACGTAATAAGACCCACCAAGCGGGTCGACCACTTGGGTCACGCCAGTTTCATCGGCAATGACCTGCTGCGTGCGCAGCGCCAGTTGCATGGCGTGTTCGGTCGGGATGGCAAAGGCTTCGTCATAGCCGTTGGTGTGCAGCGATTGCGCACCGCCCAGCACCGCGGCCAGTGCCTGCGTCGTGGTGCGCATAACATTGACCATGTACTGCGGTTTGGTCAGTGAGGCCGCCGCAGTCTGACAGTGGAACCGCAGACGCATGGATTCGGGCTTTTTTGCGCCAAAGCGTTCCTTCATGATCTTGGCATAACAGCGCCGCAGGGCGCGGAACTTGGCGACCTCCTCGAAGATGTCAGCCTGACAGACGAAAAAGAACGCCAGACGCGGGGCGAAATCGTCCACCTCGACACCGGTTTTCAGCACTTCTTCGACATAGACGATCAGGTTGGCCAGCGTGAATGCCGCCTCGTGGATGGGCGAGCTACCTGCCTCTGAGATATGATAGCCCGAGATGTTGATCGGGTTATAGCGGGCCATGCTTTTGGTCGTGTGGCCGATGATGTCGCGCACGATGCGGACCGAGGGCGCGATGGGGTAGATATACTCCTTCTGCGCCATGTATTCTTTCAGGATATCGGCCTGCACGGTGCCCGACACCTTATTCAGGTCATAGCCGCGCTCTTCACACAGCGCGATATACATCGCCAGCAGAATCCAAGCGCTGGGGTTGATTGTCAGCGAGACAGAGACCTTCTCAAGGTCGATCCCATCCAGCAGCGCGCGCATATCGGCCAGCGTGTCGATGGCCACGCCTTCGCGACCCACCTCGCCATCCGACATAGGGTGGTCGCTGTCATAGCCCATTAGCGTGGGCATATCGAAGTCGGTAGAGATGCCGGTCTGACCCTGTTCGATCAGGAACTTGAAGCGCTTGTTCGTGTCCTCGCCAGTGCCGAAGCCCGCGATCTGGCGCATGGTCCAATTGCGGCCCCGGTACATCGTTGGATAGGGCCCACGGGTGAACGGATACTGACCCGGCAGGCCAATATCTTCGGCCGGGGTGTCGGCGATATCGGCGGCGGTGTAGGTGCGTTTGACCGGGAAATCCCCAAGCGTGTAATAAGCCTCTTTGGTTTCCGGGGCGCGGGCGATGAATGACGCGACTTCGTTTTCCTCCCACTCTTTGGCGGCCTTGGCGATTTCTTCCGGCGTCGATTGAGAAATGGTTTTAGACATGAGTGGTTTCCCTTGAAAACTGGTCTACGATCGCGGTCGCTGCGGCGTAGGGGTCTGTAGCGCGGTCAGAGACTCGCCGGGTTTGGGTGCCATAGTTGGCCTGCTGGCGGAGCCGCTCCAAAAGCAGCGTCTCGGCCGCTTTTTGCAGGCGAAAGGCGCTGATCTGCGCGCGGCGCTCGACCCCGGCGGGGCCGTCAAGGCTGGTCAGATGTTTGTCGAGTGAGGCGACAAGCTCCTCAAAGCCTTCTTCATTCAGCGAACTGGTCTCCAGAACGGGGGGCAGCCAGCCGCGCGTCAGGGCGCTGCCAATACCATCTTTCAGCATCATCTTGAGGTCGGTCATCGTGCGATTGGCATCCGAACGGTCGCACTTTGAGACCACATGGATATCTGCGATTTCCAGAATGCCTGCCTTGATCGCTTGGATCTCATCGCCCAGCCCGGGGGCCGAGACGACAACGGTTGTATGCGAGGATTTGGCGATTTCCACCTCGTCCTGCCCAACGCCGACCGTTTCGATGATGATCTTGTCGAACCCGGCCAGATCGAGGATGTCGACCACATCCAGCGCCGCATGGGCCATGCCGCCCACCGCTCCCCGCGTGGCCATGGAACGGATGAACACGTCCGGGTCCAGCACCAGATCGGACATGCGGATGCGGTCGCCAAGGATCGATCCGCCTGAATAGGGGCTAGACGGATCAATCGCCACAATCGCAACCCGCAACCCGTCGTCCCGCAACCGCTGCACCAGTTTGCCCACCAAGGTCGATTTCCCCGACCCTGGCACGCCGGTGATGCCAATCACATGGGCGCGACCCGCACGTTTGTAGATCTGTCCGATGGCCTCGCGCGCTTCGGGCACCCCGGCTTCGGCGCGCGAAATCAGCCGGGCAACGGCCCAGGTTTCGCCGTCCGAGGCGGGCCCGATCAGTTCGAGCGAAGGGACATAGCGACGCGCCATCAGGAGGACGCTTCCAGATGACGCGCGTGCATTTCGGCAAAGGCGCTGCGGTCGTCGACGACGCGTTTAGCTTTGAAATCCGTGTGCTCGTGGGTGTTGGGTGCCACGATCTCGATCACCGAACGCAAGCCCAGCATGTTGTGCAACTGCGTCGCGACGGTGGCTTCAAAGGCTTTGTGGCTGTCCTCGCCCTTGGCCCAGCCCTCGGGCCCGATCTCGACCGAGATCATCAGCTCGTCCATCGCGCCCTCTCGCGAGATATAGATACGATGTTCGCCGCCATAGCCGGGAAGCTGTGTCAGAGCCGCTTCGATTTCGGACGGATAGACGTTTTCGCCGCGGATCGTGATCAAGTCATCGATCCGTCCGATGATGCCCATGGGCAGTTGCGGATAGGTGCGCCCGCAGGGCGTCGCATCATTGGTCCAGACCGTCAGATCGCCGGATTCAAACCGGATCATCGGCTGGCTGGTGCGTTCCAGATGAGTGTAGACCGGCGTGCCGCGCTGGCCGTAAGGCACACGGTGGTGCGTAGCGGGATCGCAGACCTCGGTATAAACGATGTCTTGCCAGCAGAGCATGCCGGGTGTCTCCTTGGAGCCCCCCACATGCATCCATGGCGTCATCTCACCCATGGAGCCGCTGTCATGAACCTTGGCCCCATAGAGTTCTTCGATGCGCCCACGGATCGACGGGATCGAGGCGCCTGGCTCGCCAGAGAAGAACATGTATTTCAGACCGAATTCGCGTGGATCGCGCCCATCCTTGATCGCGGTTTCGGCAAGGTGAATGGCGTAGGTCGGTGTGCCGTAAAACCCGGCAGGTTTCAGGATATCCAGCCACTGCGCACAGCGCGATGACATGCCAGCCGCGCCCGCGCCAAAGGGAAACGCCGTTGCGCGAAGCCGTTCCGTCCCACCAAGCGCGCCCCAAGACCCCATATAGAGCGAGAAAATCGCTGCTACGCAGATCTTGTCGCCGGGGCGCATCCCCATCGCCCACATGACCCGCGCATGGGCATTGGAAATCGATTTCCAATCCTGCGTCGAAATCCCAAAGGCCGTGGGCCGTCCTGTGGTCCCGGAGGTGCCATGGACCCGCGCAACCTCGTGCTCAGGCACACAGAGATATTCGCCAAAGGGCGGGTGTGCCTCTTGTGAGGCACGCAGCTCGGCCTTCTTGACCACCGGCACCTGGCTCTCAAAGTCTTCGAGCGATTTCAGCTGTGAGGGGTGAAACCCAGCCTCATCCCATTTGCGCCGGTAAAATGGTGCGTGGGCATAGGCATAGGCGCAAACGTCTTGCAGCCGAGTCAGGATGGCAGCCTCGCGGTCGCTGGGGTTCATCGTCTCGCGTTCTTTGAACCAATGGCGTGAGGAAGGGTCCGGCATATAGCTGTCGTCATACGAAGGCGGCCAGTTCCATTGCTCCATCGCGGCCATCAGCGCGCGCCTCGCGCTTCGACCAGACCCGTGAGCGTGTCGATGATTTCTTGCGGCGGGGTGTCCTGCAACAAGATCTCAGCCACGCCCATTTTCTTAAGCTTTTCGACGTCCTCGTCTGGCATGACGCCGCCGGCGACGACGATCATGTCGTCCACCTTCTTTTCTTTCAAAAGCGCGAAAATCTTGGGAAAGACCGTCATCTGAACACCCGACAGCAGACTGACGCCAAGAATGTCCACGTCTTCCTGTACGGCTGCGGTCACGACCTCTTCGGGGGTGCGGTGCAGCCCGGTATAGACGACATCCATCCCACCATCTCGCAGGGTACGGGCGACAACCTTTACCCCACGGTCATGGCCATCGAGGCCTACCTTGGCGAGCAAAACCCGAATCGGTGCGGACATGATTTCCCCCTTCGCGTACCGTATTTGAATTTTCGTATACGAAATACGAGGCCTTGCCCTGAGTCAATCCTGAATTTAAGGTGGATGCAGGGAGGCATTGAAAACGCATTGCCCAAGAGGCCCGAGATGGAAGCACTAACCCAAAAGAAAACCCTTGTAGAACAAGCCTATGACGCCCTGTTAGAGGCAATCTGCACCGGCAGTATCAAGGCAGGCGAGCGGTTGAATCAGGACGAGTTGGCGGACCGTTTGCATGTTTCGCGACAGCCGGTGAACAGTGCCATCGCAATGCTCAAGGCCCAGCGGTTCGTACAAGACACCGGCAAACGCGGAGTGGTTGTCGCCCCTATCGACCAGGTGCTTTTCGATTCGATCTATCAGTTCCGCACGGCGGTCGAGCCGCTGGCAGTTCAGTTGGCAACCGTACGGATGACCAAGGAAGCGGTCTCGTTGGGCCGGGAAATCATCGCGCGCGGAAAAAGCCATGTACAAAGCGGCGACCATGCTTCCGCCCTGCGGGCCGACATGGATTTTCACAACCTGATCTATACGCTCAGCGGAAACATCATTATCGCCGACACGATGAACCTCAACTGGCGGCACCTGCAACGCGCCATGAGCGAAGTTCTCAGTGTTCCGGGTGCCACGCTGCGCGTCTGGAAAGAACACGATCAGATTTTCTCGGAAATGGCGCGCGGTGAGGCTGACGACGCTGCACAGCTGATCCGCGAACACATGGAACACGCCGCTCCAAGATCGCTGAAATTTGCCAATTCGGACGAGGAATAGTTCGTGTTCCAATCGTCTTTTGCGGCGCGCATCAACAGGTCACAAACTTGATCCCATACTCTCCAACGACGCTAGCCCGACTTCCGCAACTCGGGGGTGTTGAGGTCCCTAACCCATTGATATTCCTGAATCCGGACCCCAAAGGTCGGCACTACACGACGCCTGCCGGGCCACGGGCGCAATGCCGTCACGAAGAGAGTCGCGGTGCGCTTTGGGCGGGCAGGATCATGCCGAGCAGGTGCAGCAGAAGCTCGTGCTCCTTCCTTGGCTTGGTGTAGCGCAGCAGGACGAGGTGCCGGCCGTCGGTGGTGGGCAGGTGCACGTCCACCATCTGGATCGTGGCGAACGCCTCGATGATTGTTAGTGCCAAGTTAATTCTCCCCAAAAGCGCCAAAGCAAAAGTCCCCACTTTCGGGCGCTGACGCCCAGCCCCTGGGGTCGGCATGCCGACCCCAGGGGCTGGGCAGGCGCGACGGATGCACCCAATTCCGTCCAGAGCAGCAATGCCCTGGAGGCGACACAATGATCAAACTGAAGGACATCGTGATGATCCATGACCTGAAGCGGCAGGGGCTCAGCATCGCCGCGATCGCCCGCGAGACGGGCCTCAACCCCAAGACGGTTCGCAGGCATCTGGACCGGGGTCTCGAGGCCCCGGCCTACGGCCCGAGGGCACCACGCCCGCGGCTGCTTGACCCCTTCGAGGGATACCTGTCCGATAAGGTCCGGACCTGTCCCGGCCTCTCGGGCAGGCGTCTCTTCCGCGAGATCGCCGCCCTGGGGCACGAGGGCGGCTACACGGCCGTGACGGGTGGCTTCGCCGGAGCACAACGCGCCGGCGAACCAGTCAAGCTTCTGCGAATCGAAATGGCGGAGACCGACCTGCATGCGCGAAGCATGCACGAAACGGATCACCAAAATAAGTGTGGGCCGTTGAAAGCTCCGCAACCGGGTCCGTTTCCGGCAATTCAGATTCTACCATTCGGACATTGCCAACACCTGTGGAGACATCGGCGACGAGACGCGTTCGGCACCGCTCATGATCGATAGACCAGTTCCGGCACCACCACGGGCCATCGGTCCCGCCTGACGTGCTCGCGATACTCGTCGGCGCTGTCTTCGCGAAACCAAATGCAGACCGCGTGCACGCTTCCCGCGAAAAACTCGGCGTCTTTCGGCGGCTTGAAGCTCATTGCAAGGCGCCCGACCGGAACGTCGTGTCGGTCCACAACCAACCAGCGCTCGCCCTGTTGCCTCAACCCGATGGGGTCACCTGCATTCAACCGCTCAAGTGCATCGAGTGCCATGTGACCTTTCCCGAGACGTCCGGCGTAGCTCAAGTCAACATCGGCCAGTTCAAGCGTGCGGTATCGCTTGTCGCTGTCGGAGACATCGATCGGTTCGGGGCTTGGTTCCCGCCACAGGAAGGCCGGATCATCAAGACCGCCGATGATCGGATGTCGCCGCTTCATCGACAGAAGTGCCAGCCCGCGCCGTGCCCGGGTCATGGCGACGTAGAACAGCCTGCGCTCTGAGTCCGGATCCTCGACTGGGGACCGCCCTTGCCAGCCACCGTCAAGAACGACGACATCATCGAATTCAAGACCCTTCGCGCTGTGCGCCGTCAGGAGCAACAGCCCGGACTGGCGCCGACGTGCATCATGGCTCCATTCGGCCAGCCACTCCTGGACGAACCTTGGGCCTATGGATGTCTTGCCGCCGCCGAGTTCGGCGACCAGCGTGTCCACGCCCTCCTTCAGCAGCGCCCACCATTTCCCGTCCGGTTGCTTCGCCACCCAGTCAGCAAGTGCCGAGGCACTCAGATCTTCACCCCCACGCGCCTTCAGCCAATTGATGAACGTCTGCGTTTCGCGCAAACGCCAGAACCTCGGCGGATTCTCCTTCGCGAACTGGACCGGGATGCCCTGCGCCTCGCAAAGGCTACGCACCGGTTCGAGAAATTCCCATTCCCGTGCGATCACGGCCGCCCTCGCCCAGCTCCAGCCGGCAAGACCCAGAGCCTCGATGCGCTTCAGTTCCCTGATCGCAAGCGCCGCCTGCTCACGCATCGTGGATGCGTCTTGGAGAATCTGCACCCGGCCCCTTCCGACCCCGTCCAGTTCTTCAAGCTCGCCGCCCGGAGGGCCCGACGTTCGTGCCGAGTCTACGACCAGGTCATGGTCGGCCTTCATGCGTTGACCTGCCAGCTTGATCACCCGGCTGGACGCGTTGATGATGTTTGCCGTGGAACGATAGTTCTCGACCAGATGAACTTGCCGAGCCTTGTAGTCCTTATTGAAGCGCCGGATGTATTCGACGGACGCGCCCGCAAAGGCATAGATGTTCTGATCATCGTCACCTACGGCGAAGAGGCTCAGTCGACTGTCCCTGTCCTCGATCGAGCGACCTGCAACAGATGCAATCAAGTCATATTCGCCGGGTCCGACGTCTTGGTATTCGTCAACGAGAATCCAGCGATACCCTTCGGTCAAGGTGTCGCGCTGCGCTTCAGCCTCTTCCTTCGAAAGGCCCTTGCCTTGAAGAAGGTCGACCGCCTGTCGAAGGACTTCGTCGAAACGTCTTGGATCAATGTCCACTCTGTCGGCGTCTCTTGCAAAGCTCGCGCCCACAAGTCGCATCGCGAGGCCATGGCAGGTCAGGACAGTCACCCCCTGTGCGTCTCTTCCAAGGAGCTTGAACAGCCGCTGCCGGATTTCGGTCGCGGCATGGCGGTTGTAGACCAGGACAAGAATTCCCCGGGCGGTTTCCCGGCGAACACGGATGAGATATGCAATTCGGTGAACCAGAACGCGCGTCTTGCCCGACCCCGGACCCGCAAGGACAAGCACGCTCGTCTGTTCTCGTTCATCGGCAACGATGTTCGCCTGAACGGGATTCCCAAGATCTTCGATGATCGCCTTCCAGGATTCCGGTGTCGTCTGCCGCTGCAAGACTGTCGCCGAATGCGGCAACCATTTCTTGACGAAATCCTGACGGTCCAACGTGAAATAGTCATCAACGAGGCGAAGCGCTTCGGACATGGATGTCAGTCCGCGCTGGGCGTAAGCTGACATGATGTGGGTCTGCAGGGTCTGTTCCCGGTAGTGCAGGTCCAGGGGCTTGAAGTCCGTATCCGTGAATCTGCGCCGTTCCGGTTCGAGGTGAACCGTGATTGCCGGTCGAAAGATCGTCAGGCCACGGCCAAGCGCGACGATGCCCTGTTCATGGAGCCAGAGAAGCGCCCGATCCAGAAGCTTGGACGGATCGCCAATCTCTCTCTTGAGTTCAATGTCGCTCGAAAGGGCTTCGGTCAACTTGCCAAGCGTCGTGCAGACCTGAATGTCCTTGCCGCGCGCGCCCCTTGGCGCAA
>JAJDVJ010000121.1 GCA_022826205.1 Silicimonas sp.
GCGGTCCAGATAGGCTGGCGATGCGACGGTAAGACGCCCGGTCTTGAACAGTTCTCGGGTGATGAAGTCCGAGTGCGGCAATGCTCCGATCCGCACCAGAAGATCGAAACCTTCAGAGATCATGTCGGCGCGGCGTTCCGAGATGTCGATGTACGGCGTGACGTCCGGACAGCGTTCGAGAAATTCAGGCAGCCAGCGGTTCAGGTAACCATGGGCAAAGACGACCGGAACACTCATGCGCAATTCACCGTAGGGCCTGTCCCCGATCGCGTGAAGTCGAGCTTCGACCGAGCGTGTTTCCTCGATGATCCGCCGCGCGTTTTCAAAGTACGTCTGGCCGGGTTCCGTCAGGCTGATCTTTCGCGTGGTTCGATTCAAGAGACGCGCGCCCAACCGCGTTTCAAGCTTGGCAATTTCCTTGCTGACATGGCTTGGCGTGTGTCCAAGAATGCGCGCGGCAGCGCTAAGGCCCTGCTGCTCGACTACCGTGTAGAACAGGTACATGCCGTCGAAGAGGTTTCTATTATGATCCATTTGGCACAGATGATGATCGAATTTAGCTATTAAAGTTGATATAGGGCAAAGCTATCTTCCTGGCAAGAACCAAGGAGACCCGCCCAATGATTGAAATCAGCAACTTCGACCACATCGGCATTCGCATTAGCGACCGGGAAAGAAGCGTCGCGTTCTACGAGCTTCTTGGCTTTGACCTGGTTGCAGACGGCGGCTTCGATCAAGGCCATCCCTTGGTGATGCTGCATCCGTCCGGCATCAACATCAACCTGCTGGGACCGGCCACGGCGAAGCCCGGCGAAAACATCCTTATGGATGAAGAGCCGAAGTACCCGGGCATCACCCATCTGGCCGTGAAAGTGAAGGACGCCGAAGCGACCGAGGAATTTGTCACGGCAAACTGCATCGCCATCACGGGCCGGCGCGACTTTCGCGGCACCAAGACCATCTTCATCCGCGACCCCGATCGAAACGTGCTGGAGCTTGTCGGCCCTGGTCCGTCCGTTGCGGAACTCATCGCCGAGCATGTGCATGGCTGACACCCCACCTCAAGAGGGCACTCAAGGAATGAAACCCGCCTTCAAGCCTCTCGTCGCGGCGCTGAGCTTGACTTTCGCTCGCACGGCGATTCCTGCACTGGCCGAAACGCCGTTGTTCAAGTCCGCGGACGGCGTCGTTGCATGCCCTGAAGGCTACCGCGGCACCACGCCACGCTCCGCAGTTGAAGACCCGTTCCTGTCGCCGACCAACGCAGCGTTGAATCCGATCGGCTATCAGCCACCGATTCTGATGGGTGTGCGCAACATTGATCATGAGGAGTTGATCAACAACACGACGGGCCTGATCAGGACCGCCGCACTTTGCGATATTCCGATCATCTTCAGCCATGTCGCGGTTGGTCTCAATGGCCATGACCCGATGATTGAGGACCTGCGCGAACTGGCGTCTGACGCGGTCTTTATCGACAGAACCAACGTGAACGCATGGGAAGAACCCGAGGTCACCGCGATCTTCATGGAACACCTGTTCAAGGTCGATCCGAACTCAACCTGGTAACGCAACTCCGTTCGGGGGCGGTCGCCTCCGACCAAATCCCATCTGAAATATCTGAGGAGCCCAAATCATGAAACTCTATTCTGCCCCCGGCACCTGCGGAACGGCCATGCACATTGTCCTTGAATGGATTGGCAAACCCTATGAGGTCGAGCATCTCGATTTCGCGGGAATGAAGTCGCCCGATTACCTGAAGCTCAATCCGGCAGGAGTGGTTCCAACCCTGGTGGACGTTGAAGGCCCGCTGTCGGAAGGCCTGGCGATCTTGCTGAAGCTGGTTGACGAGAACCCGGACGCAAATGTTGGCCCCGCGATTGGCGATGCGTCCCGCAATCAGCTTTACCGTTGGCTTGCCTTTCTGTCCGCCACGCTCCACCCGTTCTTCTGGCCCTATTTCATGCCCATGCGCTACCACGCGGACGAGGACCAGTTCGGCGCGATCAAGGACGCCGCTCAGGTTCGGGTCGGATCGGCACTGGATGTGATCGAGGCAAATCTCGAAGGCAAAACCTGGATGCTGGGCGATCAAAAGTCGGTCGTGGACGCCTTCCTTTATCCGATGGCCAACTGGGCTTATGGATTCGACAAGCCGACCTCGGCCTATCCCAACATTGATCGCGTGATCCGCCAGCTTGCCGCCGACCCGGCGGTTCAAACGGTGCACGACGCCCAGGGCACAAGCCCGAAAGTTGATGTGGCGGCGTGATGTCAGCCCAGTACCGCCAATTGACGCATCATGTTGCGACGCGGGACAGATTGCCCCCGGCGATCCGTCCCACACTGCTTGAAGAGGCAATGCAGGATTGGAAGCATCACCCGAGATTTGCCGGCAAGGCCCGTTTCTTCATGAATGTCCATCGCCAGTTGCTGGATGAGGCGGACTGGTTATCCGACACGGCAAGGGTCATTCTCGATGCGTCGGGCGATACGTTGCAAGATCGCATTTCAGCAAGCGCCTTGGCCTCGAATGCCCAGCGATTGCTCCACTTCGCTCATGGTCATCATGAGATTGAGGATCACGGTCATTTCCCGCAGTTCGTCCGGCTTCATCCGCAGCTGCATGACGCCTTTTCCTTGCTGGCCAACGATCACCAAGCCCTGGATGCGGCCCTGCACGGCGTCGAAACCGAACAAGAGGCGCTGCTCAGATCCCCTGGTCGCGATCAACTTGCCAAGCTGCATCAGCACGCCGCGCCACTCAACAAGATCATGCACCGCCACATCACCGACGAGGAAGACGGCGTTATGCCCATCTTCCTGCGTCACGGCTGAAAGTATCCAGAGGTGACGGACCAACCCAATCCCATGCTGAGCCAGCCCGTCAACAGGATGCTCTCGCGCATGGCGGCACCCATCAGCCTTGGCATGCTGTCCACCTTCCTGTTTCAGATCGTAGACACCTATTTCGTCGGGCAACTGGGGTCAGCGGAACTGGCTGCGCTGGCATTTTCGTCCACCGCATACCTTCTGTTCCTTTCGGTGTTCATGGGTCTGTCTGTCGGCGTCTCTGCCGTCGTGGCCAAGACCATGGGGTCGGGCCAAGCCGGTCGGGCGCAGGGGCTGACGATGGTGTCGCTTGGGTTCGCTCTTGCGCTTTCGGTGTCGCTCGGGCTTGGCGCCCGCGCGCTCATCGGCCCCATGTTCACCGGCCTTGGGGCCGATGCCGAAATCCTGCCCTTGATCGAGACATACATGGGCATCCTCTATCTCGGCTTTCCTTTTCTGATGCTCGGAATCATCGGAAGCGGTGCAGCTCGCGCCATCGGCGTCACGAAGGAGACCGAGATCATTTTTGGCATCGCTGGCGTGATGAACCTGGTCTTCGACTACCTGCTGATTTTTGGCATCGGCCCATTCCCCGAACTGGGATTGGCGGGCGCGGCTTGGGCAACGACGCTGTCATTCGCCTTCATATTCTTCGGCGTCATGGAAATTCTCCGGCGCCATGGCCAGATCGGTTTTGGCGCTTTGGTGGGTGCTTTTTCGGGATTGCGCGAGATTCTGCGCTTTTCGGTCCCGACAATCTCGATGCAAGTCCTGGTGCCAGCGACAGGCATGTTCACGACCTACCTGCTTGCAGGATACGGGTTCGAGGCCGTCGCCGCGTTTGGCGTTGCAAGCCGGATCGAAGCGTTGGCTCTGATCGGCATTTTTGCCGTATCCATGTCGATCACGCCCTTCGTCGCGCAGAACTTCGGGGCCGACGAACACGACCGGATAGATGATGCGGTGATTTTCGCCGGCAAGGCCTCAATCTACCTCGGGGTGGTCTTGTTTGCAGTTCTGGCACTGCTCGGGCCGGTGATCGCGGGCACTTTCTCGGACGATCCGCAAGTGATACGGTTCGTGAGCCTGTATTTCAAGATCGTCGCCATTTCCTATGGCTTCCAGGGCATCCTCAACGTGACCGTCGCGATCTTCAACGGTCTGCAAATGCCGGGAACCGCCCTCCGACTGATGACCATCCGCACTTTTGTCATCGTCTTTCCCTTGCTGTTCATTGGGGCGCAGATCGGGCTTTGGTGGATACTCATTGCTCTGGCGGGAGGAAACATCCTGTCGGCGATCCATGCGGCAAGGCTCATGCGAAAGTCGCAACGGGATCACGATCGGCCAATCGCCGACGCTAATCCGGTGTTGGATATCTTTAGTGATTTGCGCCGATTGTTTGGGCGAAACTAAGCGGAAATTCCAGAGGACCTTTCTGCCCAACCCGTTGGCATGAAGCGGGAGGCGCCCGGTCAAGGACTCCGGAAAGTGGATTCATGTCGCCATAACATGGAATGCCGGGGAGCCGGGCGCGCCCGGCGGGGCGTCCGGAGGGATTTGAATGGAGATCATATTTTGTTGCGGATTTTGCTTGACTGGGAACTACCAAAGTCTGCGGGGTCAACTGGAACGCGGACTCTGAGACAGTGCCAGCTGCAGTCGCTCCAGCGCGGTCTGCGCGGACAGGAATCACGGCGCGTCGGCCACGTGACCATGCAGATATTGGTGGTTCCCGGAATTGCCGGAGCCCGTTTCGCGCGTGGTGCCAAAACGTACAGATCGGGCTCCTTCGGGCAACGTGGCTTTTCACCACAGGGAGGGTGCCGGCGCGAGCCGTGTCCTCAAGATCGCGGAACCGCCTCGGCCCGGAACCGCAGGCCAAGCGCGTCAAGAACCTTGAGGACCGTGTCCAGCGACGGATTGCGATCGCCTGACAGCGCCTTGTAGAGGCTCTCCCGTGACAGGCCCGAAGTGCCTGCGATCTCCGACATGCCCCTGGCCCTTGCGATGTCGCCCAGCGCCTTGGCAATGAACGCCGCGTCGGCAGGGGCCTCCTCCATGCAGGCCTCCAGATATGCAGCCATCTCCTCCGCCGTGCGAAGATGTTCGGCCACGTCATACGGTGTGGTTACCGTCTTGGGCATTGCAGCGTCCTATAGGTCTTGCGCGAGACGTTGCGCCGCCTTGATGTCCCGGCCTTGCGAACTCTTGTCTCCGCCTGCCAGAAGGATGACGACCACGCGCCTCCGCATCTTGAAATGGAACCGGTAGCCGGGCCCTTGGTTGATCCGCATCTCCGAAACGCCATCCACTACAGACCTGGCGTCGCCCGGGCCAGCACGCGGTCGCGGCCGCGAACCTTGATCGCATGCGCCTAATTGGCCAATGTGTTCTGGATTGTCCGGCATCGCGCGTGGATCGCCTCCATCACGTCGTTGAGGACGGCGTGGTGTCCAGCCGGCATCGCCGCGACCTGGTCAGCCGTGGCGGTCAGCTCCGCCTGAACCTGACTGGCCAATTGGTCGACGCGCTCGATCGCTCGGCGCGGCGCCAGTCCGCAGGCCTCGGCTTCGCGCGCCCAGTGACGGCCTTCAACATAGCCGCCATCGCGCTTGCCGCCGACATCGAGCGCGAGATTGCGTGTGATGTTTGCCCGGACCGCGGCGCACATCACGTCGTAGAGCGGGGCAAGCTGCACGCCGTCGGCACTCAAGAGCAGCGAGTGGTTCTTCATGTGCGCGTCTGTGTTGCAGCAGAGCACGTTGAAGGCCAGCATGTCCCAAAGCTGCATGACCTCGGTGCCGCCGCCGACCGCGCGCAGACGGTCCATCATGCGCGCGAAACTCCCCTTCGCCGCGCGATATTGCGAGTGCTGGTGTTTCGCCGCCGGCGGCAAGCCAAGCGCCTGGCAGAAGTCTTCCTGGTGCAACCGACGCAAGCCATCGCCGTCCTGCAGGCGATCATAGCGCTCCACCAGCAGGTAACTCCGCGCCCCTGCGCGCCCCGTTGTGACCGAGGCAGCGGGCAGTCCCACCCGCCGCGCGAGCGTCAAGCAGAAGGCCTCATTCTGCACGCTGCCGTGGAGGCGCTCGCGACTGTCGGGCTTCAGCACATGACCCGATGGTGCACCATCGATGGGGATGGCAAGCTGACCATCCTCGAGCAGGCGCACGGAGAGCTTGGATTGTACGCCCGCGAGCGACATCGACACGCCCTTTTCGCCCGCCAGGAACGGCTTGGCAGGCAAGTCATTGAGAATGCGCTCGAGGTCGGCCTCTGAGGCAATCGGGAGCACTGTGCATGCCGTCGTGCCGCGTTCGGAAAAGGACAGGGCGCCAGAGGTGTCTCGCCCCACCTTGCCAAGCAGGGCGAGCACGTCGGTATGCGACACATCGAGAATGCGCGCCATCATGCGGAGATCATCGTCGTCCTCGGGCAGCAGATTGACCAGCCAGGGCGAGAGGATGTCCCATTCGAAGGCTCGGTTTGAGAGCGGCAGCGTTGTCGACACCGGGAAAGCGCCCGGCAGTGTCAGCCAGTCCGTCGCATAGCGAAAGACCGGTGCCACATCCGTCGCGGTGTCGATCGTGCCGACGAGGTGTCGTTCGAAGTAGATGTCCACGCGGTTCACACTTCCGGCAGCTTGGTGGCTGTACGGGGCCGTTCTTCGAAGAGGCTCGAGAGGCTGACGCCCAAGGCTTCGGCTGCAGCCAGGGCCGGGCCGATGTAACTCGTGCCTTTGCCGCGTTCGAGCTCGCTGACAAAGCGGCGGTTTGTGCCGATCATCGCAGCCAGATCCTCTTGGGTCAGCCCGAGCGCCTTGCGGCGACGTCGGACGCCTTCTCCGAACTCCTGCGCGAGGCGCTGTTCCGCCAGTTTCAAGTCCATTGCGACGAGCGCTCCTGTTGCAAGACGGTATCGCGTTCGCGGTGTTGAGATGCGTGATACCGATCTGTAGCTTTTCTAGCTGCGCATCGACAGAGTTACAAGTCTGTATCATTTTGCGCTTGCGGAGCTAGATGAGAGTGATCGGCAACACCGGGTTAGGTCGTGGGTGGCGCGACCCGTGGACGTCCCTCACGGAACCGCGTTCCCAACAATGCCCATACGATCCCGAACTACGCCGAGCGCCGTCACTTCGGGGAACGGGAGTCGACCGCATTCGTCGAATCCAAGGTCAATACGGTTGTGGGAAAGCGCTTCTCCAAGAGGCAGCAGATGCGATGGTCCAGATCCGGAGCGCACCTCATGCTTCAGACCGGAACCCGCGTGCTCGACGGCACGCTCAGGATCAGGTTCCAGTCCTGGTATCCCAGGCTCTTCACTGCGGCAAACACAGATCAGGCAATGGAACGCACGGCAGCTTGACCCCGGAGATTTTGGTGGTTCGCTAAATGTGCCAGCCCAAGATCGTACGCGCGAGCGGCAAAATGGATGGTCTTCTGGCAACGCTTGCGTTGAACCTGGCTACGTGCATGTCTGGCTAACCTGCGCCCAACCTAGAAAGCTTGTCTGCGATTGCCTGTCGGTCTTCGCTGCAAAGTAGCGACTGCGCGACGACTATTCGGGCCTTGAGCGTTTCCAGAGCGCCCGACGGGATCAGACCGCGGGACAACAGGTCCATTTCCGAACCGACAAAGCCGTAGGTTGCGGTCAGCACGTTGCCGGCGCGGGTGCGTGAGGTCAGGACGACCGGGATTTCCCTGGCCGTGCGTTCGGCGGCATCCGCCGCGGCGGCGGACGTAAGGCCGCCGCCTGTCGTCTCCTGTCGCCTCCAGGACGATGCCGGACGCTCCCGCCATCAGGGCGGCGTCGATCAATGCGCCGTCGTCCCCCAGTCCAGGCTTGATGATTGCGACAAAGGGCATCCTGAGCACTTCCGGAAGATCCATGGTCTCCGTTCGCGCCATATGGAATGGCATCACCGGTGCCCCTTCGCCCAACCAACCAATGGGACCGCAGTTGGGCGAGGTGAACGCACCGACATTGCTGGTGTGGGTTTTCTGGACATACCGGGCCGCGTGGACCTGATCGTTGAAGACGACAACGACGCCCGCCTCCCGGGCCATGTCCGACGCTGCGACCTGAACCGCGGCCCGCAGGCTGGCGGGCCCGTCCGCGCCGGGTTGCGTCGGATTGCGCATGGCGCCGGTAACGACCATGCCAATGCGCGCCGGGCAGATCAAGAATCCAGCTGGTTTCCTCGGTCATGTCGGTGCCCTGCGCAATGGCCACGCCATCGAAGCCCCGGCCCTGAAGCTTCAGGATCTTGTCCCGGACCTGAACCATGTCTGTGAGGGTAAGTTCCACGCTTGGGACATTGCAGACCTGATGTGCTTCGTTCCCGGCTGCCCGATCAAGATCGGGCACCGCCGAGATCAGATCCGTCGCGGTCAGCGAAGGCGCAATCCCGCCGCCAATGCCGGATTTCGCCCCCATGGCAATCGTCCCGCCAAGCGACAGGATGGCAACCTTGGGCATCAGTGATCTTCTCCCAGCGGATCGCCGGTGGAATCATTGATGCCCGCCAGGTGAAAGTTCCTCTCGCTCTCCCAATGGGCCGTGACCGACTGGCCGCTTTCCAGAGGATCGTCGAAGAACGCCTCGTCGGGAAGATGAACGATGAAGCCTTCGTGCCCGGGAATCTCGATGCCGACCTTCACGAAAGTGCCCTGATATTCCAGATCGGTGACGGTACCGGTCAGCGCGCTGCTGTGCTGGCCGGCGGAATCGCCGATGCGGATCTGATCACGGCGGATGGCGAGCTTGATGTCATCGCCCGGTTTCACGGCGCTGTTGCAGGCCACGGCGAAGTGGTTGTCGGCGTCGTCGAGAATTTTGGCCAGACCGTCCGTGACCTTGTCGACCTTGCCCGAAATCACGTTCTGCCCGCCCATGAACCGGGCGATGTAGGGGCTGTATGGCTGGTCGTAGATCTCCCTGGGCGATCCGGCCTGTTCGACGATGCCATGGTCCATCACCGCCACCTCGTCGGCCAGAGCGATGGCCTCGGGTTGGGTATGGGTAACGTGCACAAAGGTGATGCCAAAGTCGTATTGCAGACGCTTCAATTCGACCCGCATGCGCAGCCGCAGGAATTCGTCCAGCGCCGAAAGCGGCTCATCGAGCAGCAAGACCTGCGGGTTGGTGATCAGGGCGGGCCAGATCGCAAAGACCGATTCCCTTGATGCATTTCTGCTGGCATGGCTGGGCCAGGTCATGGTTCCGGACGTGACGGAACCGCTCGGCGAGGAACAACTCCAGCTCGCCGACCTTTGCCGGGCACGCGCGAAGCCGGCCACGGACAAGGCTGCGTACGTCAATGCCAACCGGGAGTACGAGGCCTCCGAGGCGGACGCGGTGACGGCCCAAATGATCAAGCAGTTCGAACAACAGATCGCACGGGTCGAGGACGCGATCCGTACGCTCATTGCGAACAATCCCGAATTCGCCCGCGGCGCCAGGATCCTGCAGTCGATCAGGGGCTTCGGCGAGTTCACCGCCGCCGTGCTCTGTACCGAGATCCCGGAACTCGGCACCGTTGACCGGCGCGCCGCTGCCGCCCTGGCTGGCCTCGCACTGTATCCCAATGACAGCGGGAACCGAACGGGACAGAGATACATCTAGGGCGGGCGCAAGCTGCCGCGCAATAATCTCTTCATGGTCGCAACCTCCGCAATAAAGTTCAACCCCGACATGAAGAGCTTCTACGACCGGTTGATCGCCAGGGGCAAAGCGCACAAGGTTGCCCTGACAGCGGTCATGCGCAAGTTGGTCATTCTCGCCAATGTGCTCGTGCGCGAAGACCGAAGCTGGACGGTCATTGCTCCAGAACCGAGCGCAGATTGAAAGTCAGACCAGTGGACAGGTCAGGAAAAACTTTCCGATGTCAGATCGAACATCATCGATTTCGCCCTGAATCGGGATAGACGTCAAACACAGATGCTGCCGGAATCGACCCCAGTCAGGGCAGACGAGAGCCGACGTGTTTGCCGGAATTCGAGACACCTGCTTTTTTGCCCCCAGGATTTTGGCACTCTCCTTGAAGCTGACGGTCAGGAACGCGCCGGAGAGGATCGCCGCCGGCCATCCGATGTTGAGGATCCATGAGCCGCTGCCCAGGATCTTCGGCGCCGACGCAGGGGACCGCCAACCTCGGTCCTCATCCCGGTATATGCCCGACGTCAATCCGAATCCCGGTATGGGATCTAAATGGCGCTCGCGTTAGTCTGACGGTCGTGCCAGCCGCAAATCCTGCCTGTTCGCGACAGGATCGCCGCCAGTTTTGGTGCCGGTCAATCCAGGGCACCGGTCAGTCGGACAGGCCTTGCGAACTGCACGGATTCTCTGGCGGCATCGGCAATCTGCTGCGCCGCAAGGCCGTCCTCCAGCGATGGCAGGCCGGAGGTGTCGCCAGTTCGGATCGCTCCAAGGAACGCGTTCAGTTCGTCGACGTAGGTCGGAGCAAATCGTTCGTACCATGTCGGCATGAGCCCATCTTGTGACTGCCCGTCGGCCCTGCTTCTCAGGAATCGTCCTACCGGTTCCTGAATCGTCTGCAGCATGCCCAGCGATCCGTTCACTTCCACTCGCTCGTCCTGTCCATAGGCGGCCCGCCAACTGAAATCAAACTGGCACAGCGCACCGCTGGGCATTCGCATCGTGACCATCGCCGTGTCGAGCTCGCCGACATCGGCGAAAGAAGGATTCACAAGCACCGATCCCATGGCAAAAATTTCCACCGGATGTTCCCCCGTGATCCACCGCGCCAGGTCGTAGAAATGCGCGCCTTTTTCGCCAAACAGCCCCCCTGATGTGCGGGTGAATTCCGCGCTGGGCGGCGAGGCGGTGCGGGAGGTCATCAGCACCGCCTCGACACGGCCGATCTCGCCTGCCGAGACGGCTGCCTTGATGCCAGCGTATCCGGCGTCGAACCGGCGATTGAAGGCGGTGGCGGCCACCAAACCCGCCTGACGCGCCGAAGTAACGATCTGCAGGGCCGCACTCCGGTCGGAAGCCAGCGGTTTTTCGCACAGGAACGGAACGCCCGCAACGATGCAGGCTGCCGCGACTTCGCCGTGCGAGGCCGTTGAGGACGCAATGATTGCACCATCCAGGTTGTGCCCCAAGGCCTCATCGACGGATTGGACGGCCAATGAGCCGAATTCGGTGGCAAGGGATTCGGCGGCATCGGGAACGCTGTCACAGACGACAGCGAGCCGGGCTTCCGGATGCGCGGTGACATTGTGCGCATGAATTCGGCCGATTGCCCCCGCGCCGATTATCGCAAGTCGCATGGTTCTCCTCCCAGCTTCGGAGCCTGTCGATCAGGCGAAGGGTTGATCTCAACGCCCGACCCTCAAGCTGCCCAAAGATCAGACAGCCTGGCCTGCATCGGAACCGGACCCGGGCGAAGGTCAAGGTACTCGTGAAGCAGGCGGCGCGAAAGCGCTGCATCGCCGGACGCGATTGCGCAGTCGATCAGGAAGATGTCGAGAACATCACGCTGCGCGTTGCTGCCGCCTATGTCCTTAGAGTACTCCCCAACTAGGCCCTGGACTCAAATAATTGGTTTGCGAACCTGCGGAGCAGGAATCGGCTGACAGCCAGATGCACGGCGGACAGGAAGTTGCGGGCGGTCTTGTCGTAGCGCGTGGCGCCCCTCCGGAACTCCTTGATCTTGCCGAAGAACCGCTCGGCGAGATTGTGCGCCCTGCAGGTCTCCCGATCAAGCGGTCTTGGCGATTTCCGGCTCGACCTCGACGGAATGACTGCGGCTGCGCCAGCCCTCTTGATCAGCTCGAGGACGGCGTCGGTGTCATACTCCCTGTCGCCGATCACCGTCTCGTCTTGCCCGAGGCCGGCCAGAAGCGCCTCCGCCTGCGCACAGTCGGCCGCCTGGCCCGGGGTCAGGAACACGGTCTTCGCCATCTCGTTCCCGTCGATGCCTAGATGGACCTTCGTCGTCCATCCGCCACGGCTCAGCCCGACCTGCGCAGGCACGCAGCACGGGGCGCCCCGGCGCCGTGCCGGTGGACGCGCACCGACGAGGAGTCCACCATGCGCAGGCGAACCGAGCCGGGCGGGCCGCCGTCGTCCCCGTCGTCATCGCCCGCAAGCCTTTGAAGCTTCTCCATGATCGACGCCCAGGTGCCGTTCCTGCTCCACCGGTTGTAGCGGTTGTAGCAAGTCGTGTACGGACCTTACCACTCCGGGAGGTCGCGCCACGGCGTGCCGGTGCGAAGCACGAAGAAGATGCCGTTCATCACCCTCCGGTCATGCACCCGTTCCGGGCCCTGGTGCTTGTGGGAAAGCACCGAGCGGAGGATTTCCCATTCCGCGTCGCTCATGTCGTGTCGGTCGCCGCTCATGCCTCGAACTCCTTGTGGATTGCTTTCGCCAAGGAATGACAGATGATGCCAAAGGGTCAACATTTGGGTACATGGCCTAGCAGAACGGCAGCGCTACGGCGAGCGCGTATCAACTGGCTTCGATGAAAGCACCGTCAACACCGTGGTCGGAAAACGCTTCGGCAATCGGCCTCGTCAAGGCCAGTGGAGAAAAAACCAGCCGTGGCAATGAATGTGCAGGTCATGGGGTTGTCGCAATCTTTGTGTTCAAAAATTTCCGGTTTGGCTCCAAGGGACAGGATAGCAGATCAGGGCACAGACGTTCCATTCGTCGGGTGCTGGCCGAGATCAACGTCGATGACGATCGGCAGATGATCAGATGCGCGACGGGTCAGCTCCGATGTGTGGACGAAGCTATTTGTCTTGCCAGTGAAGTTCGCGAGAACGAAGCGGTCGAGCGCCGCAAAGGGACGGGACGCATGAAACGAGGGGCCGGGTTTCAGAGCGGCCACACGGTTGTCGAACAGCCCTTCGATCTGTTCATTCGCCAGAGCGGAGTTGAAGTCACCTGCAATCAGAACCGGGCGTTCGACATCGGCGGTGTGGTCTGCCAGGGCGCGAAGCTGTTTCCGGCGGGTGCCAGGTGTGAGGCCAAGGTGAACACCGATGATTTCGAAGACGGGCGTTTCGAAGACTGCCGAGACTGCGCCACGCGGCTCCAATGTCGGCAGGCTAATCTTGCGGTTCCTGACGAGACTGAATCGCGACGAGCGAAACAGGATCGCATTGCCGTGCCATCCGTGGCTGGGTGATTCCGGGTCGAAATCCGCAAACTCATAGCCGAGGTCATCTGAAAGCATTTTTGTCGGTAGCACACCCGGACGCGGGCCGAGCCGTCTGTCGGCCTCCTGGAGGACGACGAAATCGGAGTCAATCTCCGCCAGAACGCGGACGATCCGCTCGCCGTCCCTACGCCAGTCGAGGCCCACGGCCTTGCGGATGTTGTAGCTCGCGACACGTATGGACGAAGTTTTTGCGTTCGGTTCGCTGGCCGTCATAGGAGCCATTCAATCGGGAGCAGCCCCACGACCGCGAAGGAAACCTGCTGGAACCACGACGCGCCGGGTTCCTGCTGGTAGGTTATCGTATCGCCATCGACCTGTTCATCGAGCCAAACCATGTTGCCGTTCGGCGTCAACCGTGGCTGGTAGCTTACGGTGATGATCGTGTTCTCGAAATGGCGGCTCATGCGTGCGGCCATGTCAGGGCTGTCGATCAGGAAGCCCATTTCCGTGTTCAGCAGGGCTGATCTGGGATCGAAGTTGAATGACCCGATGAACACGCGATCATCATCGACCGAGAACGTCTTGGCGTGCAGGGAAGCCCCGGTGAGACCGAACGGGAGGACCTGAAAGGTCTCGCTTCCTTCCGGTATTCCCCGGAGCTTCAGTTCATAGAGGTCGATGCCACCTTCCAGAAGGTCGCGCCGATAGCGGCTGTAGCTCGCATGGACGAGGAACACGTCAGTCGTATCGAGTGCGTTGGTCAGGATCTCCACCTCGACGCCGCGCGCTTCAAGGCTGTTGAAATATTTTGTGCCCGCTTCTCCGGGGACAAAATAGGCCGAGGCCAGCAGCAGGCGGGTGTCCACGTCTCCGAGGACCGCGCCGAGCTGGTTGATCAACAGATCGTCATCGACGGCGATGCCTTCACCCTTCAACGGGCTGTCGGCCACAACCTGTACCGTTGTCCATTCGAAGTTCCCGAACGTGCCTTCCGTCACCAGCCCAGTTTCGGTCGCGAGAGCCGCTATTTCCTGCGCGTCTTCCCGTGCCAGGATTTCGGCAACCCGCGCGTCGAAGGCTGCGCGGTCAACATCGGCTGTGAAGATCGCTTCGGCTTCAAAGACGGAGCCGCTGTTCCAGAAGTCATCGAAGACTTGCCGCGTTTCCTCAACTGCCGTGCCAATCGCCAGCACATCGAGGTCGAAATAGAAGTCTTCGACACCGACCTGGAAATACTCATCGCCGATGTTCCGCCCGCCAATGATTGCGGCTGCGCCATCGGCAATCAGCGCCTTGTTGTGCATCCTCCGATTCATGCGGAAGAAATCAAAGCTGTAGCCCAGAAGTTTCGGCGTCCTGATCGTTGACGGATTGTAGATGCGGACTTCGAAATTCTCATGGTCGTTCAAGGTCGCGAGGATGCCGTCCATGCCGGGAATGCCATTGTCATCGAGGAGAAGCCGGACGTGAACGCCGCGTTGCGCCGCGCGATCCAGGGCGTCGAGCAGGATCACACCGGACACGTCATCGTGCCAGATGTAGTACTGCACATCGAGGGAGACCTCGGCCTCTTCGATCAGGCTGAGACGGCTGATCAGGGCATCATCGTTGCGTTCCAGTGACCGGACGCCCGTGAACCCTTCAGGATGCTGGCTTTGCTCTGCAATCATGAAGCGGCCAAGAGCGGTGGCGCCATCCGCCGGTGCGCTGAAGGATGCTCCGCGATCAGAGATGTCCGGGAGCGGAAACAGAACCCGCAGGCAGAAAAGAACGGCCGCAACAACCACCCCAATTACAATAAGTCCACGAAATGCCTTTTTCATAAGTCTCTGCCCCGTTTTCCGACCACTACTGATTGGCATCCGAGTTGTTGTCGAAAAAATGCTGGAACGCTAATTCCAGGCGCCATTCAAGCAGCCCTGCTGATTTGCACCCGCCGACATCACCTGGCTATGGTTTTGTATAGCCAAAAAATTGGAGAAGCACAGTGCTGTCTTTCGGTCTCACCTTCGCCCGAGTCGTCCAGGGCATCTCTCGATCCTGGGGCAACCCGTATTTCCGGTCTACCTTGTCACTTGCGGTCCTGATCCTACTATCGGGGACGCTGTTCTATCGCTCCGCCGAAGGATGGAGTTGGATCGACGCGATCTACTTCAGTGTCATGACCGCTGCAACCATCGGGTTCGGCGACCTCGTGCCGACGACTCCGGCATCCAAGGTCTTCACCATTTTCTACGCGATCAGCAGCGTCGGTGTCTTTGTCGCCCTCGTCACGCAGATGGCAAGTGTTCTGATCCATCCGCCAAAGAAGCAAGACAAAGATGATTCTAGCGACGAGCCAAACTAGCCCTAGTGGATAGTGCGGCACAGGAGATTCCAGTCCGTCAGGAATCGTGATGCCGTGCTCCCTGCCGCCGTCATGCGGCCAACGGAAACGGAGACAGGGGCCATGGGCGGGAATTCGACACGACGGGAAGCCGAGCTTTCACGAGAGTGCCGCAATGGGCTGCTCGCGACATCATCTTTAGGGCGCGGTGATAGGCGGGGGCTTTCGCCGCTTTCCTGAAAGCGCATTTCCGGCGATCGCCGCGAGCAGCAATGCACCGCCGATCAGAGTATTGAGGCTCGCCGTTTCGCCAAGGAAGAGCCAGACCCAAAACGGGGCAAGCAGGACCTCGGCCAGCGACAGCAAGGCCAGCTCTGCAGCCGGCAGGCTGCGCGACCCCAGCGTGTAGAGGATCAGGCCTGCCCCTACCTGAAAGACCCCCATGCCCATCGCAACACCACCGTCGTGCAGGCCGAGTGCGATAGACAGCCCCAGGAATTGGCATGTTCCAAACGTGATGATGATGGCGAAGAGGCCCGACAGGAACACCGCCGGCAGCATTTCTCCGGTCCGCCCCCAACGCAGCGCCACGGTGAAAACGGCAAAGCCCAACGCCGATCCAAGAGCGGCAAGGCTGCCCTTCAGGGCAACTCCACCGGACTTGTCGGCAACCATGATGGCGATGCCGCCAATGGCGACCACAATCGCGATCCAGGTCGCGGCGCGCACGGATTCCCGCAGTGCAATCCACCCAAGAACAGCGGCCATGAAGGGGGCCGTCGCAAAAAGCAGCATTGCATTCGCCACGGAGGTGGTCTGGATCGAATAGATGCCGCCGGCATAGGCAGCCACCAGCGACAACCCGGCGATGACGGCGGGAAAGCCGATGCGCCGGATCTGGGCAAACGGGCTTTCGCCTGACCGTACGCGAATGACGATGTAAAGAAACAGCGACAGGCTGATCGACCTGTAGAGCAGGATTTGCCAGACCACGGCCTCTTCGATCAGGCGAATGCCAAGCCCAACGGTTGACCAGAGGATCCCGGCCGCGAATACAAAGAGCACACCGTACTTGTGGCTCTCCGCCGTGGAAAAGGGAGGGTGTGCAACTGGCATCCGGGGTCAATCCAAGGGCTACGCGGTGTAGAATGACCTCGGCGAGGTGATCCCTCTCCCACATTTGCGACATGCATGCAGTCTCATGGCGCTTATGTTTCAGTTGCTTGGGTTTGGCTCTCACATTGCATTAGAAACTGTGCCTTGTCCAAACTACGCATCCGATCAGGCCCCACGAATATTCTGTACGTGGAACCACGCCAAGGAGGATCATTCAGCCCACATCCGGATTTCGGAGGCAGGCGGCGCGCTCCCTGCTTGAGCCGAGGTGCAATGACCGCGCGATCTTGCGTTCAGCGGCACCAGAATGCCGGTCGAAATCTCCCGTCTGCATGATGTGTTCCCAGCGGAGCGCCGAGACGTGGGGCAGTTGGCCCGGCTCTCGCATATGGGGAACTACCAAAATCCGCGGGGTCTGCATGGACGGGAACCACGGCCCGTCAGCCACGCGACCCCGCGAATTTTGGTGGTCCCCAAGGACGTGTGCAGATGAAGGATGACGACATTCCGGTGGTCGGCCTCGTAATTTGCCTGGAGACCGCGCAAATCGTTTTCGTCGCGCTGACGAAGCTGACGACCTCTCTGGATTGCTGGTGCCCAAGCTGTCGCCGGAACCTGCCGGACGCGGACGTCGAGACTCGTGATCGAGTCCGCGAACGAACGATGGAGCTCACCGAGGCGCTGGACGAGCAGATGGACGCCGTCGAGCTGAACGCGGCGTTGCCGCCGGACGCGATGAAGCATTGAGCCGCGGCGACCAGCGGCTGCCCGCTTCCTTACACGAAGACATGGGTCGCCCGGCGCTTGTAGTTGCCTTGGGCAATCGGTGCACTCCGCTGGACATCCTTGTGACCGGCCTGTTCATTGCGAGGGTCAGCCAAAGGAGCAATCCCATGTTCATTGACAGTCTTCTTGCCGGCGGACTGCAGTTCATGTCCGCACTGTTCATCTCCTGCGTCGGCCTTGGCGCCGCCGTCGCCGTCGGCCTCTTTGTCATGGACATCTCCCAGACCCGCGACGCGGTCAGGCGGAACTATCCTGTCATCGGACGATTCCGGTATGTCTTTTCGATGCTTGGCGAATTCTTCCGCCAGTACTTCTTTGCCATGGATCGGGAGGAGATGCCGTTCAACCGCGCGGAGCGCGATTGGGTCGACCGTTCGGCGCGGGAGTCCAACAACACGGTGGCCTTCGGATCGACCAAGAACCTGACGGCGACCGGTTCGGTCATTTTCGTCAACTGCGCCTTCCCCACCCTGACCGAAGATGCCGTGGAAATGGTGCCGATGGAAATCGGGCCGCATTGCCGCAACCCGTACGTTGCGCCGTCCTTCTTCAACATCTCCGGGATGAGCTATGGCGCCCTGTCCACGCCGGCCGTCAAGGCGCTGTCGCGCGGCGCGGCGCAGGCGGGCTGCTGGCTCAATACCGGCGAAGGCGGCTTGTCGCCTCATCACCTCGAAGGTGGATGCGACATCGTCTTCCAGATCGGCACCGCGAAGTACGGCGTCCGAAACCCTGACGGCAGCCTGAGCGATGACAGGCTCAGGGATGTCGCGGCGCATGAAGCGGTCCGGATGTTCGAACTGAAGCTCAGCCAGGGCGCGAAGCCGGGCAAGGGCGGCATCCTGCCTGGCGCGAAGGTCACGGCGGAAATCGCTGGGATCAGGGGAATCAGGGAAGGGGAGGATTCGATCTCGCCCAACCGCCACCCGGAAATCAGGACGGTCTCCCAGCTTCTCGACATGATCGGGCGCATCAGGGACGTTTCCGGCAAGCCTGCAGGGTTCAAGTCGGTCGTTGGCGACGTCGACTGGCTGGAAGAGATGTGCATCGAGATTCACGGCCGCGGGATCGAGAGCGCGCCGGACTTCATCACCGTCGACGGCGGAGACGGCGGGACGGGCGCCGCTCCGATGCCGTTGATCGACAATGTCGGGTTGTCCGTGAGGGAAGCGCTTCCGATGCTGTCGGACACGTTGCACAGGTACGGTTTGCGCGAACGGATCCGAGTCATCGCCTCGGGCAAGCTGGTCACTCCTGCGGAGGTCGGATGGGCGCTTGCCACGGGCGCGGACTTCGTGACGTCCGCACGCGGGTTCATGTTCGCGCTCGGATGCATCCAGTCCCTCAAGTGCAACAAGAACACCTGCCCCACCGGAATCACGACGCACAACGCCAGGCTACAGAAAGGCCTGGATCCGACCGAGAAGTCGGTCAGGGTTGCAAGCTACTGCAGGAAGCTGATCAGGGAAGTGCAGGTCATTTCGCATTCGTGCGGTGTCGTCAGGCCAAGACTGATGACGCGCAGACATGTCCGTGTCGTCCAGGCGGACGGAAGGTCCGTTCCGATGAACGTCCTCTGTCCCATGCCGGAAGTCCTGCCCGAATACTCCGATCCGTAGACAGGCATGTGGCGGTGAGGTGCCGGTCATCGCCCAGGTGGCGATGTGCCAGGCCGAAATGGGTGCCGCTCTCGGCAAGCTCGTCGCGGCCGATCCGGGGTTCTCGTAACGCAGCTGCGGCATGTTGCAAAAGCAAGGTGTTGAATTTCTCTGACTTTGCGCGACCCAATTCGAGTAAGACATTGATTTCATTGAATCTGGCCCTGAAGGCGGATCAAGTCCATTTTTGGCCCATCCTGCAAGTTCCTGTGAGACTTGACCGAAAATCCTGCCGCACTTGCCGGCGGCGGCAAAGGTGAGAAGAGCATTGCCCGTGATGCCCAGTTGGGCGCCAATTGAATTGAGAGCCTCCACGGGGGTGACTTTATCGGGCCCCAGAAGACGGCCCGGGCAGCACAAGACGCGGAGCTGAAGCGCAAAGCCCATCTGGTTCTCCAACCGCCGGCGCTCCCGACCGCGCAGCCCGAATTCGGATCATGTACCTCGCACAGACCCGGCGTACCGAATCCATCCCCGTGACCGAACTTTCCCGATGGGGGCGGTCCACACAGGACCTGCTCGTACGCTGCGCCGGCTGGCAGGGTGGAAGGTCTCGGTCGCCGCCATGAGCGCCATGACCTTCGAGCGCGACCTGATCAGCGAATGCGTGAAATCCGGCCTGGCCGCCGCGAAAGCGATAGGCAGGAAGCTCAGCCGACAACCCGGGCGGAGGCCGAAGTTGGACGGACTCGCCCCCAAAGTGCTGCAGGCGGTCAGCGAAGGGCGAAGCAACCGCTGGATCGTCCGTGACCTCGGAATCAGCAAGAACACCGTTCTCGACATCGTGAAACGGCACCGAAAAAATCCTTAGCGCAGGATTCTGCCTCCTACCGGAGCCGACCCGCTTCTGGCACTCGCAATTGTCCAATTGGAATCCGGGGAGTTCTTGCTGCGCGCGCGGTAGAAATGGCGCAACAATCTTACAGCCATAGGTCTCAGGCAGGCGGAGCCGCGCTGTACGTCGTGCGATATAGCAATCGCCGCGTCCCGTCATAATCATTTGTCGCATAGTGCAGGGTGGTGCGATTGTTCCAAACAGCAACATCCCCAGGCTGCCATCGCAGGCGGCACGAGAAATCAGGACGTGTCGCGTGCTTGTAGATTGCGTCCAGGATCGGGCGACTCTCGTTGTCGGAGATGCCGTCAAATCGCGTAGTGTAGATCGGGTTCAGGAACAGAGCTTTGGCACCGCTGGCTGGGTCCGTGATCACCGAAGGGTGCAAGATTTCACGGTCGGCATTCGGATCGCCTCGGGACATCTGAATTGATCCGTTGGCCTGGTCTTCTTTCGGCGGCGCATGTTTCACTCCGTAGGGCGCACCAACGTGGACGGCTTTGTGGTGATCGACGATAGCCTTCAGATTGCGGGGCAGAGACGCGTAGGCCGCAGCCTGGCTTGACCACACCGTGTCACCGCCAACCTCCGGCACCTCAATGGCATTCAGGACGGATCCTGCCGGCGGGTTCTCGAGAAAGCTGAAGTCAGAATGCCATTCGCCCCCAAACACGCCGGTGTTGACTTCATGCGCCTCCTTGAGAACGGCGATCACCTCAGGGTCGTCGTCGAGCGGTTTGACATAAGGTAGGCGCATGGCAGGACCGAACACAGAATTGAGGCTCTTCTGGCCATCAAGGGAAAGTTGCTGGCCGCGCAATACAATCATGTGGTGGACTGCCAGAGCCTCCCGTAACGCGTGCGCCATAGCCTCGTCGATGCCCTTGGCGAGATTTGGGCCGCGCATTTCGGCACCGACGAATCCAGTGAGTTTCTTGATTTCAAACATATGATTAATAGAGCTTGACTTTGTGGTCCTTGTCGATGCCTGCGGCGGGTCCATACGCCCCTACGCCAAAGCATACGACTTGGGGCGCCCAAAGTGGATGCGAAAGCTTCATCGCCCGGCTCAGGGATGAACTGCGTGACGGTGAAATCTTCCACCAGCTCGAAGAAGCGCATATCCTTATCCAACGATGGCACTTCCATTGCAGCACCATCAGGCCGCACAGTGCCTTGGGTCATCGGCCACCGGCGCCGGAAAGCATCGTTCCGATTGACCAAGGGCCCGCGATGTACTGACAACAGAGCCGGTTCACACTATGGCGGCACGCCATGGGCGGTGGTTCAAGAGTGCCGCTCGGACCTGAGTCACAAACGGAGAGTTTGACGATGATTCTCTTGGGGGTTCCGGATGCCGGTGCGGGCGCCTGGTGGATGTGAGCAACGTCATGCGCAAGTTCGCCCAGGCTCTCTTCCCTTTGACCCTCGCCTTGCTCGGGCTCGCGCCAGCAAGCGCCATGGATGTCATCCTGTTCGATGGCAGTTGGAAGGAGCAGGGCTTTCTTCGTACTTTCTCGAACGAGTATGTCCAGCGGGGAAGGCGTCTGGATGTTGTCTCCGACGGAACAGCCTCGCTGTTGTGGCGTCCGATCGGGAAGGCAAGCCGGTCCGCGAGCTCTGCGGGCTGGTCCTGGAGCGTGGGCGAGGGCGTGCCCGCGACTGATCTGACGATCAAGGGGGGCGATGATCGCAACCTTGCGCTTTACTTTGTCTTTGCCGATCGCGACCGCGCTGCCGCGTTGGAAGGGAAGAGCGCACGCCGGATCCTGAACGAGGAAAGTGCACGGGCGCTGATCTACGTCTGGGGCGGGGCGCATCAGGTCGGTGCGGTCTTTCCAAGCCCTTGGTCGCCGCGGTTGCGCCTGAAGGTCCTGCGTTCTGCGGAGACTGGACAGTTCCGGGAGAGGGTTGATTTCCTGCGTGACTTTCGCTCCGCCTTCCGCCGCGAGCCCGGCGTCTTGATCGGCGTTGCCGTCTTTGCGGACAGCGATGACACGAACGGGCGGATAGTGGCGTCCGTTTCCGACCTGCATTTGGAGTGAAGGCGCTGCTCCGCGGCGACCTTGCGTGTTGACGGGAAGCACCAAGGTCCTGCGGGTCAAGTCTGCTCCCCGAATTCAGAATGCTCGATTCTTCACGATCACTGGGAGACGACAACTCCCTGGCTTTGGGCCGGTTTGGACAGGCGAGCGCCGACGTGTTTGCCGGAATTCGAAACGCCTGCTCAATGACCTCCAGGAATTTGGCGCTTCCCCACTACGATCCGGTTTCTGCGTGCTGGTGGCTCCCGGACGATCCCGACCGATGGCCTGCGTCCGTGGCGTTCATCGGGGAGGTGGAGATCTGCCGGGATCGGCGCCCAGCGGCTGACGTTTCCCTAGTGGGCTTGGCCGCCGTTTCCGGATCTTCGCTCAACACTCGATTGCGGCTCGACCCCGCGCCAGACGGCCCCCGAAACGACCTCTCTCGTCGACCTTCTGCTTGTTGACCCGTCCGATCGGGCGATCGGGGCGAAGGCTGCCTGAGAGCCGCTCAGCGGCCTGGAGCGCGCGATTGCAGCCTCCTGCGATTCCTTTCCCCTCTGGAAATCCGGCATGCACTGCCCACGAGCGGAAGCGATGACCTGACTTCCAATCCCGTATTCACTACCTTTCAAGCGAACCCATCCCCAATGGAAATGATCTGACATGGGTTGGAAGACCGACACAGCACAAACAGCAGAAAAGCTCATCGAACACTTCCGGGAAGTCCCGAACCCGTCCGAGGACATCAAACGTTTGCACAATGACACCTTGGCAAAATCGCATGCACTGAAAACCGATATAGAGGTGCGCTATGGCCAGACTATCCGCGGTGGAACGCCCTGAGCATTGCGGCTACCGGACGAACCGCCCGGACCCGGTCCCCCTTGCCCTTCCGCCGGAACATCCGAGGACCCGCAACCGCTCATCTTCGCAATTCTCGGCAAAGGGGCACCTATGTGACGACCGACCAGTTCCTTGTGGGCCTTCGATCTGGAGTCGCTGCAAGACTTGCCGGATCGGGAACAGCTTGAGGATGCCGGTCATTAGACGGCTTCGGGGATTGAAACTTGCCATATGGTAACACATATGTCACCATAGAATCCGATGTTTGAAGTTGTCGTCTACGAAACTGAAGAGGGAAGAGCACCGTTTGATGAGTGGTTCGATGCGCTTGACACGGAGGCGGCGCTTAAGGTGACCACCGCGATTGCAAGGATCGGGACTGGTAACCTGGGAGACGTGAAGCCCGTCGGGCAGGGGGTCTCAGAACGGCGGATCACCTTCGGGCCCCGCTACCGTCTTTGCTTCGGACAGGACGGTCAGAAGCTTATCGTGCTTTTGACAGGTGGAACGAAGAAGCGACAGTCAAAGGACATCGAGCAGGCACAGGCTTGTTGGGCAGACTACAAGAGGCGGAAGAAAGGAGGCTAGCGATGCCATTGACCAGAAACTTCAAGGACACCGTGAAGGCACGGGCCGAGCGCGACTCCGAGTTTCGCTTTGGTCTCTTCCGAGAAGCGATCGAAGCCCTCCTGAGCGACGACCTCGAGACCGGCAAGGTGCTCTTGCGCGACTACGTCAATGCCACCATGGGCTTCAAGGCCCTCGCGGCTGAGATCGACAAGAGCCCCAAAAGCCTCATGCGCATGCTTTCGGACAAGGGAAACCCCCGCGCCGATAACCTTCTCGGCATGATCGGACACCTGAAGAGACGCGAGGGCGCGGCCATTAGTGTGACGAAGTCGGCCGACGGTCTGCACGTCTAGCTCTGGAAGTTTTCGTATCTTCCGTATTGCCACCTGCGCATTTGGACTCAGCCCCAATATGTGGAAAATTATTCAACTCGCCTTCACTAGGGATAGTGCCATGACCCGACAATTCAAAGCCGCGCCAAGCGGCATCCGCCTTGATTAGGAAGATGCTGCCCTCGTCAAAAGCATGCTCGCCAGAAACGATTGCCAACACGATTTCGCCGCTTGGTTTGGCATGAACGGCGGTTGCATCGGAGAAATTTCGACCGGCGCAAAGTACGCCGACGTGAAACCAGCAGACGTGGCTCATCTTACTCCGCATGGACCATATCTGTCGGGCCGGCAGTCTGCGAGCTCTTGGCAAAAATTAGCGACAGCTACGCGGCCGAATGATGGATTGAAACGAGGACGATTGATATTGCGCGAGACTTTGTCAGCTTTGCGATTGAGGAAGGGGTTCTTCGAGGCTTTCTTGTTGGTCATATGACCATCGGCGCAGCCTGCCGGCCATGGACATTGACGCGCTTTCGCGGAATGCCGCGCTCGGGCAGTGTTCATCACACTGCGGCGGGAGGCATTGGCTTTCTTGTCGAGTCCGGAACGGATTGAGGCTACGCGGCTTGGTGCTGTTTGCGGCTCCACTTCTTGACGGGCATTTTCGGTCGGCGCGGGAACGAGCGCCCACACCGGCACCAGAATCATTTCCTCGAAGCTGCCTGCCAGCTTGGCCAACGTGTTGGCGAAGTTCGTCCGCATCTTCGGCAGGTTGCCTCAGTGCGCATCGTCAAGTGCACTGTCTCCGCGGTTCGTGAACAGGCGCGTCATGGCGATCAGGTTGAAGTGCTTGCTATAGTTCCATGTTGAAGGACGGTTTCATCTTGGGGCTGGCTTGTCGCGCACGGAATTTTGCCTCAGCGGCATGGTCCGGTTTTCCTGGGTCCCACTGCTTCCCCAGTTGAACTTGGCTGCTATCGCGACCGTCTTGGGAATGCCCCCGGAGCGTCGCCCGCAAGCGGGGCCTTGTGCTGGTTCGGTATGCCGTATTACATGGGCGGATCGCGCACAGCGCGTTCACGTCGAGGGAGGAGGCGATGAACTTGCCCGTCGTCGGGGTCATCGGTAACGCACATCTCATAAATCGCGAATACCCCGTTCATTCGGGTGGGCGCATGGTTTCCATTGCGGTTCGGGATGTGACTGGGGCTGTGCCGCTGATAGTGCCAGCGGATCCTGACTTGGTTTCGGTGGCGGAGTTGATGTCCGTCTGCGACGGGTTCGTGTTTCCAGGCGGACGCGCGAACGTGCATCCGGAAGAATACGGAGAGGAACCGACGCGGGCTCATGGTGTCTTCGATCGTGCTCGCGACAGGATCACCTTGCCGTTGATTCGCGAATGCGTGGCGGCTGGTCAGCCGGTGCTTGCGATTTGCCGCGGATTTCAGGAGTTGAACACGGCGATGGGCGGGTCGCTCCATCCCGAAATCCGGGAATTGCCAGGCCGCATGAATCACAGGATGCCGCCCGACGGAACCTTGGACGAGAAATTCGAGCTTCGCCACGAGGTGACGCTTTCCGAAGGTGGCGTGTTCCATAGACTGTTTGGTGCCACGACGGTTCTGACCAACACGCTTCATGGACAGGGCATCAAGGAAGTTGGCGAGAGGATCGTCATCGACGGACGCGCGGAAGACGGTACGGAAGAGGCAATTTACGTTGAAGGCGCAACGGGCTTTGCGCTCGGCGTTCAGTGGCATCCCGAGTACAAGGCGGCGGAAGATCCGGTCTCTCGGGCACTGTTCGAGGCGTTTGGCGAGGCGGTCCGCAACTGGGCCGCTGGCGAGAGGCCGGCGCGGCTCAGAAGCGCATAGCGCCTGTCGGGCCGGTTCGGCACCATGGACATGCCTTTCCGATACTGCGTGATGCCGTTGCAAGTCTGGACGTCAAGCGTTCAAGCTGTCACGAATTGCACGAATTTCTCGCATCGAGGGACAAGATGAAACGTTCTCGCATCAACGACATCATGGCAGCCGCCGACGAGATGATGCGCTCGTTCGGCTTCACGTTGCCGCCATTCGCCTATTGGAATCCGGAAGAGTTTCGTGCGCGTGTGAACGACGGGTCGGCAAAGCGGATCGTTGACGCGCGTCTCGGATGGGACATCACGGATTACGGGCAAGGGGATTTCGACAAGCTCGGGCTATTCCTGTTCACGTTGCGAAACGGCTTTCTTGCCGATCTGGAGCGCGGGAGAGGCATGGTCTACGCGGAGAAACTCCTGATCAGCCGTCAGGACCAGGTCAGCCCGATGCACACTCATTTCATCAAGTCCGAGGACATCATCAACCGGGGCGGTGCGCATCTTGCAGTGGAGTTGTTTGGCTCGGACGCAGACGGGAACTTTGACGGCGAGAAAGGCGTCACTGTCCTGACTGACGGGTTGGAACGACGATTGCAGCCGGGCGAGGTCCTGCAACTGGCTCCGGGCGAGAGTGTCACGCTGAACCCGGGCGACTGGCACGCGTTCTGGGGCGAGAACGGAGACGTTCTGATTGGCGAAGTCTCAACCGTGAACGATGATGTGACGGACAATGTCTTCCGTGAACCGATCGGGCGGTTTGCCGACATCGAGGAGGACTTCGCGCCGAAGCATCTTCTGGTCAGCGACTACGACACCTGGTTTGCTTGAATCCTGCGATTGAGGCACTGCTGGGCAAGGCGTCGTGCGAAGTCCAAACAAGGACGTGCGAGAAGCCAGATCAGGTGCATCGCAGGCATGACAGCGAACGAATTTTCGAGGGCAGAATCCCGGAAAAGAAGCGCTTGGAGAGTTACTTGACGTCACGCTGACCAAGCGTCACTCCGCCTTGAACGTGTGTTCCAGGTGATGTAAAAGGAAAGGCCCGGCAAGTGAATGATTCCGGGGCCGACAGGCGTGACGAACGGAGCGTTTTGACGGATGGCTTTCCAGTCTCCAATTCAGGATTTGGACCGGATTGGGCACCACCTCCATCGCCCGGCTCCGATCAACCGATTCCAAAGTTTGATCCGGCATCTTGCCCGTCCGGAAGCTCAGAGAAAGTTTGTGCTCGCTGATATTCATGACCTGCTGGCGAAACTCCGCCCGGACGAGTTCAGCGAAGTCGTCAGGCACGGGCCTGATGTGGCTCTGTCACCGTTCAGGGCAAATTACCTTTGCGGCATGGTGGAATACGCAGCAGGCCTGAAAGGTGTCCGTCCGCCATCTTGGACGGCGGATGTGGCACCCTTGAAGGAACCCTGGTTCGGTACGGACCTGAAGAGCCTGCGCCTGCATCTCCTCACAAACTCGCCGGCGCCGTTTCGGCGGCGTAACATCTTCATTGATTCCTCCGTCGGCACCCGGGTTTGAGCTTGTCCCTTACGGCACAACAAATTGACTTCCTCTTCGGGAAACTGAATCAGGAATTGGCGCGAACCAGCGTGAGGGGTGAAGTCTTTGTCGTGGGCGGCGCCGTCATGTGCCTGGCGCTTAATGTCCGCACAGCCACAAAGGATGTGGATGCCCTGTTCCGTCCTGCCGCTGAAGTCCGCAAGGCGGCAGAGACTGTAGCCATCCAATCCGGATTCGATGTTCCGCTGGACTGGCTTAATGACGCGGTGAAGGGTTTTCTCAGCCCCCGAGGCAGCTTTCGAGACTACCGGGAGATGTCAAATCTGCGCGTGATGACCGCGGAACCGGAGTATCTTCTTGCAATGAAATGCATGTCGATGCGCATAGGGGAGGAATCACACGACGTGGACGACACCTGTTTCCTCTTGGACCATCTGGGGATCGGGAGTTACGACGAGGCCCTGTCCGTGGTCGCAAAATACTATCCTGTCGAACAGATTCCTCAGAAGACCTTCTACGCTCTTGAAGAGATCACCGCGTCGAGCAAGGATACCGAATCCACGTCCCGGTGAAACCGAACTCTTGCGGGCTATGGGGCAGTCTTTGGCTGCGCGCATGCACGCGTACACGGCATTCTCATGTAGCAATGGCTCACGCCCAGGGCGCGGCAATATTTGAGACTTGCAAACACTTGGCAGCACTTGTCGATATCGTGCTTGAGGACGACGATGTACCGCTTGGCAATAGTGGAAATCCAAGTGCATTTCCCGCTGCTCGGGGACTGGATCGTCCAGCGTGACATCGCGCCGGTGTTCGTTGAGACGTTCGTTCGCGCGGTCATGAGTTGGAGCCGATTGCAGGACCACCGGATGGACCTGTGTCGAGACAACGAAAGGCAGGGCTGGCATGAGCGCTTCCACAAGCACGACAGGCCCGGGAACGACATCTGGCTCAGGCCGCCCCGAAATGGTTGGAAGGGCACCGCAAATGGTTGGCTGTCTCGGCCGAACGGTTAAGCACTGATGCGACATATCGAACGGTTGTGCAAAGCAGGTGTGGCAACTAGACACGCCGAATGAGGATTCAGTCGTTGCGGACGGGGGACAGGCGATGAAAGTCGGTGTGCCGAAGGAAGTTGCCTCGGGCGAGGCGCGTGTGGCGATGACGCCAGCAAGCGCAAGAGACCTTCAGAAGCTTGGATACGCATGCCTGGTTCAAGAGGGTGCAGGCGCGGCCGCGGGCTTCGGCGATTCCGAATACAAGGATGCCGGTGCCGAGGTCGTGACCGGGGACGCTGTCTGGGGTGATGCGGACGTCGTGGCCAAGGTGCTGCCTCCGACCGAATCTGAAGTGGCAGCACTTTCGCGAGGCCAGACGTTGATCTCGTTCGTGTACCCGGCAGCGAACGAGAAGCTCCTGGAAATTGCTCGGGACAACGGCGCGAATGTCATCGCGATGGACATGGTGCCGAGGATCAGCAGGGCGCAGAAAATGGATGCGCTCAGTTCGATGGCGAACATCGCCGGCTATCGTGCGGTCATCGAGGCAGGGAACAATTTCGGACGGTTCTTCACGGGCCAGATCACGGCGGCAGGCAAGGTGCCGCCGGCGAAAGTCCTCGTCGTGGGGGCGGGCGTTGCCGGTCTTGCGGCAATCGGCACGGCCACAAGCCTCGGGGCGATCACCTTCGCCTTTGACGTCAGGCCGGAAGTGGCTGAGCAGATCGAGTCGATGGGGGCCGAATTCGTGGCGCTGGAGTTCGAGGACCAGCATCAGGATGGCGCTGCCACGGGTGGCTATGCCGCGCCGTCAAGCCCGGAGTTCAGGGAGAAGCAGCTCGAGAAGTTCCGCGAGCTTGCGCCCGAGATGGACATTGTCATCACGACTGCCTTGATACCGAACCGGGACGCACCGATCCTTTGGACCCGCGACATGGTCGAGGCGATGAAGCCCGGCAGCGTCATCGTCGACCTTGCCGCCGAGCGGGGCGGCAACTGCGAACTGACCAAAAAGGACGAGAAGATCGTGACCGACAATGGTGTCACCATTGTCGGATACACCGACTTTCCGTCCCGCATGGCCGCGCAGTCCTCGCTGCTCTATGCAACCAATGTCCGGCACATGGTCGCGGACCTGACGCCGGAAAGGAACGGTGAGGTCGTCCATGACATGGAGGATGACGTCATCCGCGGAGCCACGGTGACCTTCGGCGGCGAAATCACCTACCCGCCACCGCCGCCAAAGGTTCAGGCGATCGCTGCGCAGCCCGCGAAGGCAAGCCCGCGCGAGCAGACGCCTGAGGAAAGAAAGGCCGGAGAGCTTGCCGCATTCAAGGAAGCGACAAAGCGCCAGGTCGCGCTGCTCGTGGTAGGGGGCCTTCTCATGCTCCTTGTCGGGTCATTCGCTCCCGTGAGCTTCATGCAGCACTTCATCGTATTCGCCCTCGCCGTATTCGTCGGATTCCAGGTAATCTGGAATGTCCAGCACGCGCTTCACACGCCGCTGATGTCGGTGACAAACGCGATTTCGGGGATCATCATCGTCGGTGCGCTGCTTCAGATCGGGGCCGTGCACTGGGTCGTCGTATTTCTGAGCTTCGTCGGTGTGTTGATCGCTTCAATTAATGTCGTGGGGGGCTTTCTGGTGACGCGCCGGATGCTTGCCATGTTCCAGAAGTCGTAAGGGGCTCGGACGATGTTGTCGAACGGACTTGTCTCGGCCGCCTATATCGCGGCTTCGGTTCTCTTCATTTTGTCGCTGGGCGGCCTGTCAAACCAGGAAAGCGCCAAGCGGGCGATCTGGTACGGAATCGTCGGCATGGCAATTGCCATTCTGGCGACGGTTCTGTCACCGGGCATCCAGAACCTAGCCCTTATAGTGGTCGCCGTAGCGGCGGGCGCCTTCGTGGGCCAGTACGTCGCTGCGCGGGTGAAGATGACGGAAATGCCGCAGCTGGTGGCGGCGCTTCATTCTTTTGTCGGGCTGGCGGCGGTGTTCATCGGTCTGAACGCCGACATCATGCTGAACGCAGTTACCGAGATGCGTGAGACGGGCATGGCACTTGAGGAGGCCGGCCTCACCGCCTTTGGCGAAAAGCTCTGGAAGAAAGACGCGACCGAGATCGCGATCCTGAAGGTCGAGGTCTTCCTTGGGATCGTGATCGGGGCGATAACGTTTACCGGATCTGTCGTCGCGTTCGGGAAGCTTGCCGGCAAGGTCAGCGGCAAGCCGAAGAAGCTCATGCTTCCGTCCGAGAAAATGCCCTTGCCGGTCATTTCCGGGCACTGGCTCAACGCGATTGCCACCGTCGCATGTCTCGTCCTCGGGTATCTCTATCTCGACGGGTCCGGAATCTGGACGATGGTCGTGGTTTCGCTTGTGGCGGGATTCATCGGGTGGCACCTGATCATGGGGATTGGCGGTGCAGACATGCCGGTCGTCGTCTCGATGCTGAACAGCTATTCAGGCTGGGCGGCGGCGGCGATCGGATTCACCCTGGGCAATGACCTGCTGATCGTCACAGGCGCCCTCGTGGGTTCTTCTGGCGCGATCCTGTCCTACATCATGTGCCGAGCGATGAACCGTCATTTCGTGAGCGTGATTCTTGGCGGCTTCGGCGGTGATGGCGGCCCGGCAGCGGAAATCGCGGGCGAGCAGATTGCCATTGATGCAGACGGAGTCGCGACTGCCTTGGGCGAGGCCGAATCGATCATCATCGTTCCAGGCTACGGAATGGCCGTGGCGCAGGCGCAGGCATCTGTCAGTGAACTGACGCGAAAGCTGCGGGGTCAAGGCAAGGATGTACGCTTCGCCATACACCCGGTCGCCGGGAGGCTGCCGGGCCATATGAACGTGCTGCTGGCTGAAGCCAAGGTGCCCTACGACATCGTGCTCGAAATGGACGAGATCAACGAGGACTTCCCGAATACCGATGTGGCGATCGTCATCGGCTCGAACGACATCGTCAACCCGGCAGCGCAGGACGATCCGAACTCGCCGATTGCCGGGATGCCGGTGCTTGAGGTCTGGAAGTCCAAGCAGGTTTTTGTTTCCAAGCGAGGGCAGGGCACCGGATACGCTGGAATTGAGAACCCGCTGTTCTACAAGGAAAACACGCGCATGTTCTATGGCGACGCCAAGGACAGCGTGAACAGCCTGCTGCCGAAGATTGAGTAAGTGCTGTCCGGTCCGTGCGCGGGCCGACTGACGTGCGCCTCGCGCGATGATTCAGCCGCGACTGGCCGTGACCTCGTGGCCAGGCTCTTCCGGTTCGTCATCGACGATTTCGGATGGGAAGCCCTGTGCGCGGACGTCGAGGCCGGTCGGCTCCTCGTAGCGCCTGATGATGTTGGGCGAAAGTTCACGCGGGCCGTAGGCTGCGACTGCTTCCCGAAACAAGTCGACGAGCAACGGGGAAAGCGCGAGCGGAACGCCTTTGTCGGCGGCGATCTGGTCGAAGAGACCCACGTCCTTCAGCACGAGATCCATCGTGAAGTTGATGTCACGCGATCCGTTGAGAATGACCTGGCTTTCGGTTTCGTGAACGAAGGAATTGCCGGACGAGATTCGAATTGCCTCGTAGGTGGTGGCAAGATCCATACCAGCCGCTTTCATTGTCGTAAGCGCCTCGGCAAGGCTGACGAGATTGGCGGTAGCAAGATAATTGGTCATGACCTTGAGGATCGACGCCGACCCGACCTCGCCGGTGTGCAACACCCGCCGTCCGAGTGTCGTGAGAACAGGAAGGGCCCTCTCAAAGGTTGGCCGGTCGCATCCCGCAAAGATTGATATGTTGCCAGTCGCCGCGCGATGGCAGCCGCCGGAAACCGGACAATCGACCGCGTGCGCACCCTTCTCTTCGACGAGGCGTGCCATGCGCCGGACTTCGTCTGCATCCGTAGTCGACATTTCCGCCCAGATGGATCCCGGGCGAATTGCGGTGAGAATGCCGTCTTCCGCCTCCATGACGGTCGAGCAGGCGGACGGTGACGGCAGGCAAGTGATCACGTAGTCGCAGGCGGCGGCCATTTCAGCGGGGCTCCCGGCCCGCTTTGCGCCGTCCGCAAGAAACGGTTCGGCCATTTCGTGATCAATGTCGCGGACGGTCAGGTCGAGGCCGTTCCGCAGCAGGCTGCAGGCAAGTTTTCCACCAACATTGCCTAGCCCGATGAATCCAATTTTCATGACAGTTCTCCCTGCGAAATGCATGCCCTGTTCCAATTGGAATGGACAGTTCATTTGCGGCATCAAGAAGGCGTTTTTGCGGGGCTTGTCAGCAAATGAACCGCATGCTGAATTCGGTGCGATGAAACGGCCACAGGAAACCCCGCTTGCCGACAGTCTTCCGGCGACCGTGCCATTTGTCGGCCCCGAAGCCATCGAGCGTCGCCTAGGCCACCGCTTCCGCGCACGGATCGGTGCCAACGAAAACGTGTTCGGGCCATCCCCCAAGGCCATCAAGGCAATTCAGGACCTGGCGGGCGATGCCTGGATGTACGGAGATCCAGAGAGTTTCGATTTGCGAGAGGCCCTTGCCGGCCATCTGGGAATCGCTCGAGACGAAGTCGTCGTGGGCGAGGGGGTCGACGGGCTTCTCGGCTATGCAGTCAGGCTCTTCGTCCAGGAAGGCGAACGGGTCGTGACCTCCGACGGAGCCTACCCGACATTCAGCTACCATGTGGTGGGATTCGGCGGCGATCTCGTGAAGGTGCCGTATCGGGACGACAGGGAAGACGTAGCCGCCCTCCTTGAAGCCGCACGGGCATCCGGCGCGAAAATGATCTATCTGGCGAATCCCGACAATCCGATGGGAACCTGGCAGGATCCGGCCCGGATCGAAGGCATGATCGCTGGCCTTCCCGAGAATTGCGTCCTGGTCCTTGACGAGGCGTATTTGGAATTTGCACCGGACAGCATTGTACCAAACGTGCCGATTGACGATCCCCGAGTGATCCGCATGCGGACGTTTTCCAAGGCCCATGGAATGGCGGGACTGCGGGTGGGCTATGCGTTCGGTGAGAGGAGCGTGATTCAGAGCTTCGAGAAGATACGCAATCACTTCGGCATGAACCGGATCAGCCAGATTGCTGCACAGATTGCCCTGTCGGACCATGACTGGCTTAGCCACGTAAGGAGCGAAGTCGGCAAGGCGCGTGAGCGGATCGCGAAGATCGCGGAGGACTGCGGGCTGGATTCGATTCCGTCGGCCGCGAATTTTGTGGCAGTTGATTGTAGCAGGGATGGTGCCTTCGCGCGCCGTGTTCTGGAAGAGCTCGAAGCACGGGATGTCTTTGTTCGGATGCCCGGCGTCGCGCCAGCGAACCGTTGCATCCGGATTACCGCAGGACGTCCAGTTGACTTGGATCTCCTTGCGCAAGTCCTGCCAGAGGCGCTCGCCGCCGCGAGGCGCTGATCATTGAGGCACCGGATTCCTCCGAGGAGGCTGGCGCGTGTTCCGCGCTACACCTGAGCCCCAGTTTGGGGCGTCGGCCGGATGGCAGGCGAAACTAAACAATCGAAACCTGCCAGCCGAGATAGAGCGGCGCGGAGACCCGGTTGACCGCTGCCTCAAGTGATCGCGGTCTCGCCCTCGTTTTTGCAGCCCAATTCCATGATGGATCGGCCAAACAATCGTACCCAAAGGTATGTAACGCAGCGAATTTGCGAAGAGGATGTCCAAAATCTGATTCTACCATTGATCCCGGAAAATTAGCGGACTTGGAGGTCGTGTGACAGATAATCGTCCTTATTATTTCGTGGCGAGTCATAAGGTACTCAACCGTTCCACAATCAACGACATCTACGTGCCACAGGCGGTGGCCTGCCTTAACAAGTTTGACGTCGAAATCCTCGCAGTCAACGAGACGACAGAAGTGATAGAGGGTCAGACCGGACACGATCGGCTGGTGATCCTGCGCTTCCCCAGCCGCGATGAGGCAATGCGCTGGTACAATTCGCCCGAGTACCAATCCATGATCCATCTGCGGTTGGATTCGGTTGAAGGGACACTGATACTGGCTGAGGGACTGAACGCGCAGGATCTCGCGGCAGCCGGGGTGACGGGACACTCCAATGGTGGTGCACTTGCCGCACCTGCCACGCCCGCGCACGTGGCTCAGCCACAATCATCGGGCAACCAGGGGTTCGCAGACAGTTTCCGGTCAGGTGAGCTTACAACAAGTGGGTTCCAGGGCTGGACTGACAGCGTCAAGAGAGAATTCAGTGCCAATGCCTACAACGGCAAGATTGGCACCGATTTGGTGTTCGAAAACGACTCGGTTCGGGTCTGGCACATTGCTCTTGAACCAGGCGAGAAAATGCCGGTCCATCGCCATGTCCTGACATATTTCTGGACCGCAATCACACCGGGTCGTTTCCTGCAGCGCACCTATGACGGCACGACCTACGAAAGCGACTATCAGGCCGGGCTGACGCACTTCTACCACGTCAAGTCGGGTGAGTTCGCGTTGCATGACCTGGAAAATGTAGGCGACACGAAGATGGTATTCGTTGCGGTCGAATTGAAAAAGGAAAGTGCAAATTTCCCGCTCTCGCTTTTTGAGAGCCAACCAATGCCCCGCCCTGAGGCAATCGATTCCAGCAGGCATGCAGACAGTTTCAGATCGGGCGAGTTGACCACTTCGAACTTCCAGGACTGGTCCGATGCCATCCGGCTTGAGTTCAAGAACAACGAGTTCAATGGTCGCATCGGAACCGATCTGGTGTTCGAAAACAGTTCGGTTCGGGTCTGGCACATGACCTTGAAGCCCGGCGAACGCATGCCGGTCCATCGTCATGTCCTGACCTATTTCTGGACCGCGATTACGCCAGGGCGCTTCCTGCAGCGAACCTACGACGGGACGACCTACGAAAGCGATTATGACGCCGGGCTCACGCACTATTATGACGTTGGCGAAGGCGAATTCGCGCTTCACAACTTGGAAAACGTTGGCGATACAACCATGATCTTTTGTGCGGTTGAGCTGAAACGTGAGAGCACGAACCAGCCTCTGCCTTTCTGACCAGGCGTTTAGGCTGCGAAGCAAGCGCTGCTGATCTCAATAAAAGCGACTAACGGGTATACGCGACGGCGGCGCGGTTTAGCGCTTTTGCATCTACCCGGTCATGTTAAGGGCAGGTAGCCACCCTGTACGGCACCGGAATACAGCATACCTAGGGAGGTAAGTGATGAAGAAACTACTTGTGACCACCGCGTTGGGCGCGGCACTAGTAACCGTGCACGGCGCCCATGCGGACGAGCACACATTCAAGATTGGCACGATGGCGACATTGGAAGGCACTTACACAGTGCTTGGCGAAGATGGCGTCCGAGGAATGAAGACTGCGCTGGCGGCATTTGGCGGCAAAGTTGCCGGCAAGGACGTGGAACTTGTCATTCAGTCCACCGACGCATCGCCTGACAGTGCCGTTCGCGCTGCACGAAAGCTTGTGGAACAGGATGGTCTTCCCGTGATCGTAGGCCCGCTTTCGGGGTCTGAAGGGATCGCGATCCGTGACTACGCCAAGACCCAGCCTGCGACGACCTTTATCAACGGCTCGTCCGGCGCCCAGGAAACTACGTACGTGAACCCGTCCGAAAACTTCTTCCGCTTCAATGCAGACGGGGCGCAGTGGTCGTGGGGTCTTGGTTCCTACGTTTACAACGAAAAGGGATACGAGACGGTAGCAACTATCGGCGAGGACTATTCCTTTATCTACACGCAGGTTTTCGGCTTCGCCTTGGACTATTGCCAGGCAGGCGGCGAGATCACCGAGCGCTTCTGGGTCCCGCTTGGCACCAAGGACTTCGGATCGATCATCGCGTCGCTTCCAGATGATGTCGATGCCATCTACCTGGGGTTGGGTGGTGGTGACGCCGTCAACTTCCTGAATCAGTATCAACAGGCGGGCGGCGACGCGAACCTGATTGGCGGCACGATCATGGTCGACGGGACGGTCTTGAACTCGAAGGGCGATGCGAAACGCGCGCTGATAGGCACGCCGTCTTCCGGACCGCAGGCTGACACCTGGGACGACCCGGCCTGGACCGAGTTCGTGAAGCTCTACCAGGACACGTTCCCGCCGGAAGAGCGGTTCCCGGCTCCTTCGCTTCTGGCGACGCTCTACTACAACAACATGTCGGCAACGCTGACGTGTCTGGATGAAGTAGGTGCCGACCTGTCGGATGGGCACGCGGCCTTCCGGTCTTGCTTGGCGAACCTCGAGCTGGACAGCCCGGTCGGCAAGATCACGCTGGATGAAAACCGTCAGGCTATCGGCGCGACCTTCATATCGGAAGTGATCGAAGATGATAACGGCAACCTCGTGAACCAGTTCATCTCGATGGATCCGGGCGTGCCGCAAAACTTGCGGATCGACGCGGACAAGTTCGCGGCACTCGGCGCTCCGAGCCGTGACAACCCGCCGTGTCAGACATCGTACTGATTTCTCACTGAAGCTGGTCCGGGCGTTCGCGCCCGGGCCTCCCTTTGCAAAACCGGGCCCTCTACAGATTTTGTGCGGTCATGACACTGATCAACTTCCTCACACGGGTCCATTTCGCCGATGGCATTTTAGAGGAAGCACTGCATTCCGAGATTGAAGCGAACAACAAGCGGCGTCCGCTCGTCGTCGCTGCCGACGACAGGATGTCAAATCTAGGGGCGGACAGGTTCTATTCCGGCTTCCCGATGCGTGCCGAACCGGTGATTTTTTCAGACGTTCCGCACCTGCCCACCGAAAGCGCTGTGCGTGCCGTGGCCGGGCTTTACAGGGACAATGATTGCGACGTACTGGTTGCCTTTGGCTCGAACCGGGTAATCGACTTGGCAAAGGCTGCCAGGATTGCCATCGCTCATGAGGAGCCGCTTGACATGCTGTCGATCGACGAAGGTGGGTCGCGGCGGATCAACGGTCACATCCCGCATCTCTATGCGGTCCCCGACATTCTGGGCTTCGCGTCTGCAATCAGCGACTATGCACGCCTGACGCTGGACGACAAACGGCACATTCTGTTTTCTTCCCGCAACTTGGTCCCATGTATCACTATTTGCGACCCGACTCTTACGCTGGGTGCAATGGCAGAGGATTCAGCAATTGCAGCGGCAGGAGTGATGTCGCGGGCGATCGACAGCTATCTGTCGCCCAGATACCACCCGCCTGCTGACGGGCTGGCACTGGACGCGTTGAACCGAATTTGGATCAATATTGGTCCGGCCCTGAACGACGATGACCTTACGGCAAGGCGGGAGCTTCTGGCCGCAGGGCTGAACAGTTCGCTTTCGCTGCAAAAGGGCCTTTGCGTCATTCACGCGCTTTGCAACGCCATCACTGCCGCGTCAGAGTCAAAGCCAAATCCCAGCGCAGTCGGAGGCGTTGTGATCTCCCACCTCGTGGAGCTCTACGAACAACGTGCCAATGGACTCTGCGATCCAATAAAGCGAGCACTCCGTATCGATGAGAGGCGCGCACTGGCGGAAGGGCTTCGAGACATGTTGTCGGAATGGCCAATTCCGCGGAAATTGTCGGAACTCGGGATCGAGGTGAGTGCTTTGAGCAAGGCCGCAACGATCGCAGCCTGCGACCGTGCGATCACTGGCGATCCGCGAAATTTCGAACGCTCGGACATACGGGAACTGTTGGCACGCGCCCACTAGGCCCCTTTGCAGTCGATTTGAGATTCGGGTGAACCCAAGCAAATTGAAGAATACTGCCTGTGCCGCTGGAGCAGGTTGCCCGAGGACCTCGTGGAGGCGTGAAGGAAGCCTGCCAGTTGATCCAGGATTCGGCGTCAAGCGATTGAAACGAGCTACTGACGCATATGGTCGAAGCCCTGACGCGACGCTAGATTTAGTACCCAAGCGATCTAAATATACCCCAGAGTATCAAAAGACCGTGTCTTTCTTGAACACGACCGCGACTTGCCCCGATAAATTGACCGGCTGACCGACAACCGAAAGGACGACCGCAAAGGGGCAGAATCGTTATGGCCAGAGCAATCTCAGTTCATCACGGTTCATTCGGCCGGGCGACATTGTACGAACTCGACCGTCCCCTTACCACTCATGCGCACCGCGAAGGACACCTGATATTCTACCTCGGCGGTCCCGATGCATCGGCGACCATCAATGGAGACAAGTATGCCATCTCGAAGACCGAAGCGGTTGCGATCAGTCCGTGGGAACCACACAGTTTCGAGCCTTCGCCCTGTGGCCAGAAGCATTTCGTTTTAACGCTTTACATCAAGCCGATGTGGTTTCTCGAAAACAGCCAAAGCGCGGAGTTTTCGCTTGGATTCGGGACACCCCAAGTCCAGGTGACGCCGACGGTCGAAATGTGGATCGGACGCCTTACATCCATTCTTCTCGATGACCAGCCGTCCGAAAGGTTCGACGGCTTTCTTTTCGAAACCACGCGTCAATGCGTCGACCAGACTTGGAGGAGCTCCAAATCTCGTCCGCTGCTTCGCAATATGCAGTTGAAGTTCAACGACTTCCGCGTTCGACGCTCGCTCAGGCTTATGCAAGAGCGGTTTGCTGAAGAAACCGCAATGGACGACCTGGCCCGCGAGGTTGGCCTTTCGCGCCCGCATTTCTTCAAGCTCTTCAAGATGCAGATGGGAATTACGCCCAATCTTTACCTGAACACGCTTCGTACTGAACACGCCATCGACGAGTTGGTGACGACCGACAAGTCGATCACCGACATCGGGCTTGACCTCGGTTTTGCCAGCCAGGCCAGCTTTACGCGTTTCTTCACTTCAAACGTTGGAATTCCGCCAACAGACTACCGGCGCGTCGCACACTTCGTTTAGGTGCTGTTTACGCGATCCAGCGTCACCCGATCAGACCTTGAGGTACGCGGATCTGCAGTCCGGGCGATAGCGTTTGCGGGATGCAACTGGACCAAGAGCACCATTGGCGGGTTGCGGCGAAGGAATTTCGTGCACCTAAGAAGCCTGCACAATGACAGACTTCGCGCGCCGCCATCCCGTTTGGGCTGCCGTGATTGCGATTCTGGCTGCAATCCTAATTTGGATGATATTCGCGTTGTGGCCTTCCTGGCTTGTCGACCTGATTGGCAAGAAGAAGGTTTTCCTGAATGCGTTGTTCAACGGCATTACGCTCGGTGGCCTGTACTTTCTTGTTGCCTCTGGCTTCACGCTGATTTTCGGCCTGATGCGCAATGTGAATCTCGCCCACGGCTCCCTGTATCTGCTTGGGGGGTATGTGGGGTACGAATTTGCCGAGCTCACGGGATATTGGCTCCTTGCATTTCCAGCAGCATTCATCGTGGTCGCCGTCTTCGGCATGCTGCTGCAGCTTGTCGTGTTTCGACGAATGGAAGGCCAGGACCTTCGACAGACACTCGTAACGATCGGGATCTCGATCATCATGGCCGACTTGATGCTCTGGGGTTGGGGCGGCGACTTCTACAACATTAGCGCCCCGTCTTGGCTGTCGGGTCCCTTGGAAACAATCCTTGTAACGTCGCAAAAGCGCTCTGGCGATCTTGTCTATCTGAAATACCCGCTGGTCCGGGTGGTGATTTTCCTCGCTGCGGTTGCGATTGGCGTTGCCATGTGGCTCCTGCTGAACCGCACCAAGATTGGCATGCTGATACGGGCAGGCGTCGATGATCGCGACATGCTGTCGGCCACCGGAGCGCGCATTCAGCTGGTATTCCTGTGCGTTTTTGCATTCGGCGCCGGTCTCGCTGGCATTGCTGGAGTGGTCGGAGGAACATTCCAGTCCGTCGCGCCAGGCGAAGACATACGGTTCCTGCTGGCCTCGCTGGTCGTGGTCATCGTGGGAGGGATGGGCAGCATTCCAGGTGCCGCGCTCGGTGCGCTTCTCATTGGATTGGCCGAGCAGTTCGGCTCTGTCTACATGCCCACCTACGCCGTCGTCCTGACGTTCCTGATCATGGTTGGGGTTCTCGCGTTCCGCCCGCAAGGTCTGATGGGGCGGTCCTGAAATGTCGGTCTTCGACCCATCTGAATCGAGCCTGGCCGCGCCCAGCGAAGGACAGAGCTGGCTGGAGCGCATTCCGATCGCCTATTGGGTTGTAGGCCTGATCCTGCTGATCATGCCGGCAATTGCCGGTGACTTCATGCTGTTCCAGATCTTTGGCTGGACTTTCATTCTGGGCCTGATTGCCCTCGGCCTGATGTTCTTGGGCGGCTACGGCGGAATGGTCAGCCTCGCCCAAATGTCGATCGCGGGTGTGGGCGGGTACATGGTCGCGATATTCGGGGTGTCGGCCATTGACACGATTTCACTTGGTTGGCCGTGGTATGTCGCAATCCCGATCGCCCTGATCATCGCGATGCTGTTCGGCACCCTGACCGGGTGGCTCGCAGTGCGGACCGAGGGAATCTACACCATAATGATCACCCTCGCGATTGCGGCCGCGTTCTTCTATTTCGCCCGGCAGAACTATGTAATGTTCAACGGGTTTTCCGGGTTCAATGGCGTCCTGCCGCCAATGCTCTTTGGCGTGGACTGGCGTGGTCCGGCCGCATTCTACTATCTGACATTGTTTTGGGCCGCTCTTGGCTATCTTGTTGTTCTCTACATCTCCCGCGCCCCGTTCGGATTGGCGCTGCAAGGTGTTCGAGACAACCCGCGCCGCATGTCGGCTCTGGGGTACAACGTAACTGCGCACCGCGTGGCCGCCTACACCTTCGCGGCATTGCTCGCGGCAATCGGAGGCATTTTGCTCACCTGGCAGTCAGCGCAGATTTCTCCGGGCACCGCTGGAATCGGACCGGCAATTGACATATTGGTCATCGCCGTGATCGGGGGCATGCGCCATCCGGTCGGCCCCTTCATTGGCGCGTTCATCTACGTAATCTTGAAGACCTACGCGATCGACGCACTGGTCACGCTAGGCCTTGCAGGCGAACGATTCCAGCTGCTGATTGGCATCGCCTTTCTCGTCATTGTCTTCTGGTCGCCGGACGGCATCATTGGCCTGTGGGATCGGCTGCGTGAAGACCGCAAGCGCGACCCGCTGACGGGTCGTGGCGGAGAAGGGCCATGAACGCTGATCTCAATGGCGGATCGACGATTTCCGAACGCCTCGGAGCGACCGGAACAGCCAATGCGCTGGAACTAAAGGGCGTGTCCAAGTTCTTCGGTGCCTTGGCCGCGCTCAGTGACATCGACATCACTGTCCGGCCGAGCGAACGGCGCGCGGTGCTTGGGTCAAACGGCGCCGGGAAGACAACTCTCTTCAATTGTGTAGCAGGAGACTTTCCTTCCACCACTGGCTCAATTCGTTTCTTCGGCGAAGACATCACGCAGTTCCCGCCGCACGAACGCATCCGGAGGGGCCTGCGCCGGACCTATCAAATCTCTTTGCTCTTCACCGGCCTCACCGTGCTGGACAACATCTTCCTGGCCTGTGTTGGCGTCTCGCGCAGCCGCTTTTCGTTCTTGCGGCCAGGGCGCGATGACGCCTTGATGGCGAGCGCGGAGAGCCTCGTACGCGTTGTTCACCTTGAGGACGCCAAGGACGAGCAGGTAGCGACTCTCTCCTATGGGCAACAGCGGCAACTCGAAATCGCCATAGCCTTGGCGGGAGCGCCTAGATTCATCCTCTTCGATGAACCCGCCGCCGGGCTCTCGCCGACGGAGCGCTCTGAACTCATCGAAATCCTGATCGGGCTGCCGGCTCATATGGGGTTCATCATCATCGAACACGATATGGACGTCGCTTTGCGGGTCGCCGAGTCAGTCAGCATGATGCACAACGGGCGCATCTTCAAGGAAGGCAGCCCTGCTGAAATCGAGGACGATCCCGAAGTCCAGGCCCTCTACCTCGGTGGTGAAGATGGCTGAGGGCACGCCAATCCTCGAGGTCAGGGACCTAAACGTCTACTACGGACAGAGCCATGCATTGCAGGGCGTCAACATGACGCTGCAGTCTGGAGTCCACTCGGTTGTTGGACGCAACGGGATGGGCAAGACCACTCTTTGCAAGGCGATCATGGGGTTGGAGCCCGTTGCGTCCGGAACGATTTCCTTTCAGGGACAGGCGATCAATGGGCGCAATCCCGCGGACGTTGCTCGCATGGGTATCGGGTACGTGCCTCAGGGCAGGCGAATTTGGCGTTCGCTGTCGGTCGACGAACACCTTCGACTTGTCGAAAGGCGGGGTGGCGTCTGGACCATAGAGCGCATCTACGGGACATTCCCTCGCCTGGCCGAACGCCGCAGCAACCTGGGTTCGCAGCTCTCGGGCGGCGAGCAGCAGATGCTGGCCATCGCACGGGCCCTGCTTCTCAATCCGCGCCTGTTGGTGATGGACGAACCTACCGAAGGACTTGCCCCGGTCATCGTCCAACAGCTCGAGAACATGCTGGTCCGCCTTGGGGAAGATGGCGGCATCGACGTCCTGATGATCGAACAGAACATAGGCGTCGCATGTGCAGTTGCATCCGACGTCGCCATCATGGTCAACGGACGGATCAATCGCGTGATGGATTCAGCCCGCCTGGCGGGCGACCGCGACCTGCAGCAGGCACTGCTGGGGGTCGGTCGCCATGCGCATGATGAGACACCCGAACCGACTGCGCGCACGGAAGAGCGTGACGCGCAGGAGGCGGCCTCCGCGTTGACGAAGGTATACAACTCCAATCCCAAGATCCCGACCCGCTGGTCGCGCCCTGCTCCGGTTCATGTCATCGAAGGTGCTGCGCGCACCGTCACGCCGACCACCCGCGAAGCCGAGCAGATCAAGCCGCTTTCGCAGGCGCGGCCATCCGGCCGGTCAGGCCAGGTACTCGTCGCAGGCACGCTGGATACCAAGTCTGAAGAACTGAGATTCATCCATGGCGTGCTGAAGGACGAGGGGATAGACGCAATCCTCGTCGACCTGTCAACTTCCGGCAAACCATCCGGGGCGGAGATACCGCCACATGCAATCGCGGCGTTTCACCCGCGGGGCGTCGCCGGAGTGTTCACGGGCGACCGGGGCACGGCGGTTACAGGGATGGCCCTTGCCTTTGAACGGTGGATTGCGCAGCAGGATGGGATCGGGGGAATCATTTCTGCGGGCGGTTCCGGTGGGACGTCGCTGGTCAGTCCGGCAATTCGGGCGTTGCCAGTAGGGGTGCCAAAGGTCGTGATCTCGACCGTCGCCTCAGGGAACACCAGCCAGTATGTCGGCGCAACGGACATGTTGCTGCTTAATGCGGTCGCCGATGTGCAGGGGCTCAACGTCATTACGCGCGAGGTGCTTGCCAACGGTGCCCGGGCATTGGCGGGCATGGTCGCCGGCCGACGTGATGCGACTCCCGCGGCTGCGCTGAAGCCGGCTCTAGGCCTGACGATGTTCGGGGTAACGACTCCTTGCGTTCAGCAAGTCTCGGCCGCGCTTCAGGAGGAATACGATTGCCTGGTCTTTCACGCGACCGGCACCGGCGGAAAGGCCATGGAAAACCTGCTGGCCTCGGGAAGGCTGACCGGTGTCTTGGATCTTACGACAACCGAGGTCTGCGACATGTTCGCGGGCGGCGTCTTTCCCGCCGACGAGACCCGTTTCGAAGCATCGATTGCAGCAGGCTTGCCCTTCATCGGCGCATGCGGTGCGCTCGACATGGTGAATTTCGACAGTCCCGATACCGTGCCTGAGCGCTATCGAGACCGGAAGTTTTACCAGCACAATCCGCAGGTTACCTTGATGCGCACAACGCCGGACGAGTGCGACCAGATGGGCCGCTGGATCGGTGCGAAACTTAACCGAATGACCGGTCCGGTTCGCTTTTTCTTGCCCGAAGGCGGCGTTTCAGCGCTGTCCGGGGCCGGACAGCCGTTTCATGACCCGGCCGCGGATGCCGCGCTCTTCAATGCCTTGGAGGATGCCGTTCGACAAACCAGCTCGCGACATCTGCTTCGCGTGCCCCACAACATCAACGACCCCGAATTTGCGGCCCTCGTGGTCGCCGAATTCCGAAATTTGCACGGAGAGGTCTCCCGTGTCGCTGCACAAGGATAGGCGACGTGTTTGATCGCAGCGACATGATGAGCAAGTTCCGCGCCATGCGAGATCGCGGCGAGCCGATCATCGGCGGCGGTGCCGGGACCGGTCTTTCTGCAAAGTGCGAGGAAGCCGGCGGCATCGACTTGATTGTCATCTACAATTCCGGGCGGTACCGGATGGCCGGTCGCGGCTCGCTTGCCGGTCTGATGCCCTATGGTGACGCGAACGGCGTGGTGATGGAGATGGCTGGCGAAGTTCTGCCAGTGGTCAAGAACACGCCGGTGCTCGCCGGGGTTTGCGCGACCGATCCATTTCGGCTGATGGGCAAATTTCTGGACGAGGTCAGAGCGGCGGGATTCTCGGGTGTTCAGAACTTTCCGACGGTCGGGCTGATCGATGGAACCTTCCGGCTCAATTTGGAAGAGACCGGCATGGGTTACAGCCACGAAGTCGAGATGATCCGCATGGCCGCCGATCGCGACATGCTGACGACACCTTACGTGTTCTCCGCAGATGATGCGCGCGACATGGCGGCTGCGGGTGCCGACATCATTGTCGTGCATCTAGGACTGACGGCCGGAGGCTCAATCGGGGCGGAGACGGGAGTCGCGCTGGCTGATGCCCCCGCCTTGACGGATGAATGGGCTGCTGCTGCCCTAGAGGTGAATCCCGACGCCCTCGTTCTGGTTCACGGCGGTCCGGTAGCAATGCCGGAAGACGCGGCATTCGTCATGAAGAACACTGAGAATTGTCACGGCTTTTATGGCGCCTCGTCGATGGAGCGCCTGCCTACGGAAGTCGCGCTGACGGAACAGACGAAGAAATTCAAGGAGATCGACCTCTAAGGCCGAAAGGGAGGCTCACATGACTGGCGAACTGTTAGGACAACTGATCCTGTGGCTCATTGCGGCCGTCATCGTCATCTTTGTTGTCTACTGGGTGATGTATTGGCTGTACCGCCGCTCGACCAAGGAAGTCGCATTCGTGCGCACGGGTTTCCTTGGCGAGAAGGTTGTCATCAATGGCGGCGCGTTCGTCTGGCCGATCATTCACGACATTACGCCTGTTAGCATGAATTCACTGCAACTTGCGGTGACCCGCGAGAAGGACGAAGCGCTGATCACCCGTGACCGGATGCGCATCGACGTGGACGCGGAATTCTATGTTCGGGTGAACCAGACCAAGGAGGCGGTTTCGCTTGCTGCATCGACCCTTGGCCGGCGGACACTGGAACCCGAGCGCATCCATTCGCTCTTGTCAGGCAAGTTCATTTCCGCACTGCGGACCGTCGCGTCACAGATGACGCTCGAGGAGGTGCATGAGAACCGCAACGAGTACGTCGCCCGCGTCAAGGAAATGGCGCAGGAGGGACTCGACAAGAACGGACTGGAACTCGAAAGCGTCGCGGCGACGGACATCGACCAGACCGACATTCAGTATTTCAACCCGTCAAACAAGTTCGATGCAGAAGGCTTGACCGCCGTCATCGAAGCGGTCGAGCAGCGCCGCAAGGTGCGTAATGACATCGAACAGGACGCGATGATCAAGATTCGCGCGCGCAATCTCGAGGCCGAGAAACAGGCGCTGGACATTGAACGCGAGTCCGAAGAAGCCCGTCTTGACCAGGAGCGGGAAGTTGAATTCCGGCGTGCGCAGCAACGTGCAGAACTGGCACGGGAACGTTCTGAGCGGGAAAAGGACGCTGAACAGGCGACGCTTCTGTCGCGCGAAGCAATTGAAACTGCCCGGATCGAAAACGAGCGTCAGATTTCCGAGGCGCGTATCGCGTCCGAACGAGAAGTCAGGCAGCGCGAAATCGAGTCGCAGAAAGTCGTCGATGAAGCAGACATCTCGACCCGCGAAGCCGTCGAGAAGGCGCGGATCGCGCAGGAAAGGGCGCTGACCGAGGAACGGATCAAGACGCAACAGCGGACCGACGCCGCGGAAATTGCAGCGCGCGAAGCGATCGAAACCGCACGTATCGCCCAGGAAAAGGCTCTGGAAGAGGCGCGCATCGCGAAAGAGCGCGAAACCCAGTCAAAGGAGATCGAGCGTCAGCAGGCCATCGATGCAGAAGGCATCACCGCCCGCGAGAACGTGGAGCGCGCCCGCATCGCGCAGGAAAAGGCCGTGACCGAAGCCCGGATCGAGTACGAGCAAACCACGCGCGAACGCGAAGTCGCCCGCGATCTGGCCATCAGCGAAGCCGAAATCGCCCAACGTGAAGCGACAGAGAAGCTGCGAATCATGCAGGAAAAGGCCGTGGCGTCGGCCCGAATATCCTCTGACAGGGAAACCCGCAGTCTGGAAATCGAGCGCAATCGGGCAATCGACCAAGCCGAGATTGACGCACGGGAGGCCGTCGAAAAGGCCCGCATCGCGCAAGAACGCCTGCTGGCCTTCGAGCGCATTGAGGCGGACGAAAAGACCGAAGAACGAGATCTCTTGAAAGCAGAAGCGGTCGAGGCCGCGCGCATTGCGCAGGAGAAGAAGGTCGCGGCGGAACGTATCGCCTCGGAACGCGAGACCCGGAGCCTGGAAATCCAGCGCAACAAGATGCTTGAGGAGGCCGAGATCGAGTCGCGCGAAGCCGTCGAAAAGGCCCGCATTGCTCAGGAGAGGCTGGTCGCATTCGAACGGATTGAAGCAAACGAAGACACGGAGGTGCGCGAACAATTGAGAGCCGAGGCGGTCGAAGCAGCCCGAATTGCCAAGGAAAAGAAACTCGCTGCCGAGCGCATTGCCTATGAACAGGACATGCGGGAACGCGAAATTGCCCGCAACCGTGCGGTCGACGAGGCGAACATCGCGGCTCAGGAGACGATCAATGCAGCCCGCATTGAGGAAGAAGCCAAGACTCGCGCGGCCGAGATCGAGAAGGAACGCACCATTGAGGCCGCAAACATCGAGCGCCGCAAAGCGTTGGAGCATCTCGAAGTCGAACGGACAAAGGCGCTGCGCGAAGCCGAGATCGCCGCAAAGGAGATCGTCGAACGAGTTCAGATCCAGTCTGAGGACGAGCTTGATGATGCGCGAATTGCGCATCAGAAGAAGCGTCGCCAACTGGAAATCGAGCGCGAAAGGGCGGTCGAGGAAGCGGCGATGGAAAAGGCAATTGCACTTTATGGCAAGTCGCTCGACGAAAGCGCCGCTGCAATCGAGGCCGATGCGGCACGCGCCCGTGCCGCTGAAGCCGCGGCCAAGGTCGATACGGCTTCTGCGCTCGAGGAGGCGTCACGCGACAAGCAGGTTGGCGTTACCGCCGCCGAAAAGGAGGCCGAACGCTCGAAGCTCGCCGCGCATGCAGAAGAAGTTGTCTCCGCGGTCCGCGCAGAAGCCCAGCGGCTTATCAACGAGGCCGAGAACATCCTTACCGACGAAGCCCGCGCATCGCTCTTCAAGCGCAACATGCTGGAGCGGCTCGAAGGCATCATTGCAGCGCAGGTCAAGCCGCTTGAGAAGATCGACGAGATCAAGATCATGCAGCTTGGCGGCGGCGGCACGACGGGTCTCAACTGGGCGGACGGCGGTTCCGACGGTGGCGGCGGTGGAGGTGGCGCCGCAAGCCCGACCGACGAAGTCATCAATTCCGCGCTTCGATACCGGGTCCAGGGGCCCATGATCGACAGCCTGATGAACGACATCGGAATTGACGGATCAAATCTGGCGAGATCGGCGATCTTCCAGGATGCCAGCAACATGGCGCGCGCCATGAGCGAGAGCCAGAAGGTCAGGGCCGCCACGAAGGCCGAAGCGGAGGAGGAGAAGAAGAAGGACGGGGAGGCGAAGTCCTGAGATGGCCCGTGTCTACACTTCCTCCGTCATTTCCGTTCCGCCGGATCGCGTGTGGGAACGCATCCGAGGATTCAACGACCTGCCGCGATGGCACCCCATGATCCGTGAAAGCCGGATTGAAGAGGCGCTTCCGGCGGACAAGGTCGGGTGCATTCGAAACTTCAATCTGCAAAACGGCGACAATATCCGCGAACAGCTGTTGGGTCTGTCAGACTACGACATGTTCGTGACCTACTCGATCCTCGATAGTCCGATGCCGCTCGCAGACTATGTCGCCACGCTCAGGCTGACACCCGTGACCGAGGGCGACCGGACCTTCATCGAATGGACGGCGGAGTTCTCGTGCGACCCGAGCGACGAAGACGAACTTGTCGCCATGATTGGCACGGACGTCTTCCAGGCCGGTTTTGACGTGCTCAAGCGCCAGTTCGGAGGTGGCTGATGCCGCAAGTCAAGAAAAGCACTGTGCTTGACGCGCCGGCTGAGGCGGTATGGGAGGTCATTCGTGACTTCAATGGCCATGATCAATGGCACCCGGCGGTTGCCGAAAGCCATATTGAGCGCGGACATCCGTCGGACATGGTTGGCTGCGTACGGAACTTCCGCCTCGAAGGCGGCGCCAACTTGCGTGAACAGCTCCTCACGCTTTCGGACTTGGAGCAGACATTCAGCTACTGCCTGCTCGACACGCCCGTGCCACTCTTTAACTACGTCGCGCACGTCCGCCTGTTCCCGGTAACGGACGGGGACCGAACCTATTGGGAATGGGAAAGCCGCTTTGACACGCCTGCGGGGCGCGCAGGTGAGCTGTCGGAGCTCGTCGGAATCGGCATCTACGTGGCAGGGTTCGAGGCTATTCGAACCCACATGGGAATTGGTCATGCTTGAAGTCCAGACGTACCCGACAGTTGGCGAGGCCGCCAGCGCAATGGACGATCAAGCCCGATTTTTGGGCGGCGGGACCTTGATCATGAACCGGGTCAACTATGGTGACCGGCGGTTCAATCGCATCGTGCGGACAACGGATGCATCGCTATCGGAGATCCGAGTTGAGGGTGATCGCCTGGAGGTCGGGGCAGGCGTCACGATGGCAGCAATCCTGGCATCTCGGGATCTGGACTTCCTGTCTCCAGCTGCCCGTGCCGTGGGTGGCCCCGCAATCCGCAACATGGCGAGCGTGGGCGGGAACCTGATGGCGCCTCATCCTTATGGTGATCTGGCGGTTGCGTTGCTGGCCTTGGACGCCGTCGTCCGGATGGTCAGTGGGGAGGAACTGAGTCTTGAGGATTTTCTGGCTCGCCGGAACGGAGTCGTTCGCTCGCTGCTGATCCGTCGTCCGCGGGGTGATGAATTTCGGTTCAGAAAGGTCTCCCGGGTCAAGCCCAAGGGTGTTTCGGTGATGTCGATGGCCGCGCGCCTCACTCGAAGCGCAGGTCGATTGTCAGGCGTCCGCGTCGCCTATGGCGCAATGGCATCAACGCCGGTGCGGGTCAGGGCCGTCGAAAGCGCACTTGAAGGGGTGAGCCTTGATCACGCAGGCATCACCGCCGCGCTTTCTGCCGCGACCGAGGGGCTGGACCCACCGGACGATCCAATCGCCTCGGGATGGTATCGCCGCGAAGTCGCGCCGGTCCATCTTCGTCGTCTTTTGCTCGGGGAGGACGCTCGGTGAAGTCTCCCGTCACTTTCAGGTTGAATGGCTCCGAGACCGCGGTCTTCGTCGACTCCGGTGCCAATCTTCTTGACGTGCTTCGCCGCGGTTGCGGAGATCTTTCGCCAAAGTACGGTTGCGGGCAGGGCAGCTGCGGCGCCTGCACAGTCCTCATTGGCGGAGAACCGCACGTATCCTGCCTGGTGCTGGCCGAGACCGTCGCCGGTCGGTCGGTCGAGACAACCGGCGGGCTGTCAAACGGGCCGGATCTGCACCCGCTGCAAAGAGCGTTCATTGAAGGCTTCGCTGCGCAGTGCGGATACTGCACGCCGGGCATGTTGATGTCAGCCAAGGCGCTCCTTGACAGAAATCCGAGCCCAACCCGCTCGGAGGTCGAGGAAGCCATTTCAGGCAATCTTTGCCGTTGCACCGGCTATGAGCCGATCATCGACGCCATTCTCGAAGCTGCCAAACAGCGGGGTGCCGCGTGATGAATGCAGAGTATCGCAAGGACCTTTTCGCCGACGAGCGCTCTGACGACTTCGATATCATCGGCAAACCGGTCATCAGGCAGGACATCCTGGGTCATGTAACCGGGCGGTCGAAATTCTATGACGACCATGCATTCGACGGGCTCCTGCACATGCGTTGCGTGCGCTCGCCCCACCACCACGCGCGCATCCGGTCGGTTGATTCCTCGGCTGCCGAGCGGCAGGGCGGCGTTGTTCGTGTTCTTGGTGGCCGCGATGTTCCCGTAAACACCAACACGCTCCTGTCGCTGATCAATTTCGGACGGGACGATGAACCTCTTCTGGCAACCGACAAGGTCGGCTATGTTGGCCAGCCGATCCTTGCAGTCGTTGCGACCTCGGTTCGCGCAGCACAGGAAGCGGTTGATGCCGTCAAGGTGGATTACGAAGAACTTCCCCATGTACTGGACGTGGAAGAGGCGCTGAAGCCCGAGGCGCCGATCGTGAACGAAGAGTATCCCAACAATTCATTCGACTATTTTGACACCTATGATCATCAGAAACTGCGGTTCGGAGACGTTGAGACCGCATTTTCGAAGGCCGATCACATTGTCGAGGGCGAATACCAGATGTCGCCAATCGAGCAGGCGCCAATTGAGACCTGCGGTGCCATCGCGGCCCCGGAAACCAACGACCGGATCACCGTTCATACATCGACCCAAGCGCTCTTCTTCTCTGTTGGGGTCACGGCGAAGCAACTCGACGTCAGCTCGGCGCGTCTGCACTTCATCGGCGGCACCGTCGGCGGAGGATTCGGCGGCAAGGTGGACAGCCATCACGAACCATTGGCGGCGCTCGCCTGCCTGGCCACGGGCAAACCCGTGAAATACATGTGGGACCGCGCCGAAGAGATGCAGGTTGGCGGTCCGCGCGGTGGCGAACGCTGGCGGATCAAGGACGGGGTGATGCGCGACGGTCGTATCATCGCGCGTGCCTTTACGGGGTTCTTTGATGCCGGCGCCTACACGCGGCTGTCTTCCTATGCCGTGCAGAAGTCGACGGGCCATTTGCCCGGTCCCTATTCGATCCCGAACGTCGCATCCAATGTCTATTGCGTCTTCACCAATCGGACCCCGTCGACGGCTATGCGCGGCTTCGGCATTACCGCCGTAGATTTCGCGATTGAACGTCACATGGACAAGGTCGCACGAGCGGTCGGAATGGACCCGATCGAGCTGCGGATCCTGAACGCGTACCGCGATGGCGACATGAAGGCACATCGACGCGAGGCGAAGAACTGCGCCTTGATCGAAAGCTGCCAGGCGGTCGCTCAGAAGACGGGTTGGAGGCTGTCCGCGGATGCGGCGCGGGCATCAAGCAAGTCCGGCGGCGGTGTCGGTGCGTTAGGTGTCATCCCCGAGACGGTCACTGACGACGAGGGCAGGATTGGGGAGCGAAGACGCTCCGGCCTCGCGCCGGAGCCGTTCTCGGGGCAGGGCACTCGCGGACTGCTTCCCGAGGGCCATTCCTCCAACAACAGTTCGGCGTTCGGCAACGCACCTCAACGCGAGGACATGGAAGCAGAGATCGAGCGACTTGGCTTCATAGGTGCGGCGGGCGTTCCTCCGACACCCCAGGGACCAATGGATGAAACGGCATCCAGTGCGCGTCCAATCGCGCCAAGCGAGACAGCGCATACAACGCACCCCGCAGGTGCCAGAGGCGGCCCGTCCCTGCCTGCAGCCTATACTCAGCGTCCGGCAAGCACGATCAATCAACCGTTTGCGCAGCCACCGGCACAGGCACCAGGCACACCAGCGGCGCAGCAGCCGGCTGCCGCTGAGGCCGAAAGTGAAAGCGCCACGACGCACTTCCAGCGCGGTGTGAGGCGGCCGGGCGTGTCGCGGTTCATCTCCGGGTCGAGGAGGCGCTGATGGCCATTCACCATGGACGAGGCTTTGCCAGCATCAACTACCCGATCGGCATGAACCTAGGTGGCGACCCGAGTCAGGCGCTGGTTCATTCGACACCTGATGGAAAATTCAAGGTTACGCTCTCTTCCATCGATCTTGGGCAAGGCATCAAGTCGGTAGGTCGCCAATTGGCTGCAGAGACGCTCGGCGTGCCGGTTGAGGATGTCTTTGTCGATACCGCGGACAGCGACACCGGTCCCCATGACATGGGTTCATTTGCATCGCGCGGAACGCATAGAATGGGCAACGCGATCATCCGTGCAGCCACGGAGGCCCGTGCCCAGCTGTTGGAAGCCGCGGCGGAGGAGCTCGAGGTCGACGCGTCAGACCTCGTCACAGATGGGCGCGGAAACATCCATGTAAGGGGTGCGCCAAGCCGGTCAATTTCAGTCGAGGCGACGGCAACGGCCGCGCAGTTCAATCAAGGCCGTACACTTGCGGGACGCGGGATATTCCTCGTCCCGTTGTCCGAGGTCGACAGCGTCACCGGCGAAATGACCCCGGTGTCATCCTTTGCCCACGCCGCGCTGATCATAGATTTGACGGTGGATGACGAAACCGGAGAGGTCGAGGTCCAGAACATCAATTCTGCCTACGAGGTCGGGCGCGCGCTCAATCCCCGACTGGTGGAACAGCAATTGATCGGGGGCGCCTGGATGGGTGTTAGCCACGCGCTGTACGAAACGACAGAGCCCAACTATCCGGAACGGTCGCACGGACCCATCGATTTCAATCACTATCTTCAACCGGGGCCGGGTGACACAGTGCCTCACCATATCTCGGTTCTCGAACGTCCAGCCCCGGATGCGCCCTTCGGTGGCAAGGGGCCGGGCGAGATGTGCGCCAATCCGGTTTTGCCTGCCATTGCCAACGCCGTGTTCAACGCGGTCGGTGTGGAATGCGACAGCCTTCCGATCACGCCGGAAAAGGTGTTGCGTGGCATTCGCGCCAACGGCGGCGCACGTCCCCAAGGCAGACCTGGCGCCTGATGCCGGTACGGACAGACATACGCGGGATCGACAACCCGGGAGCGCTCCAAGGCGCTCTGACGGCGGCGCAGTACCTCGCCGATGACGCGCTGTCGACCTCGGCCTATCTTGCGCTGGCACTCGGCAAGCCGCTTCTCTTGGAAGGCGTTCCGGGCGTCGGCAAGACCGAGGCAGCCAAGGCGATAGGTGCAGTTCTGGGCCGGCACGTGATCCGCCTGCAATGTTACGAGGGAATCGATGCTGCTGCGGCGCTTTACGAATGGAATTATCCACGCCAGATGCTTGCAATTCGGCAGGCCGAGAACAGCCAGCTCAACGTTTACACGGATGAATTCCTTCTGGCGCGCCCCTTGCTGGAAGCGCTGCGTGCGCCGCACGAAACCCTATTGCTGATCGACGAAATCGACCGTTCCGATCACGAGTTCGAGGCCTTTCTGCTCGAGTTCCTGTCGGACTTCACCATCTCAATACCTGAGACCGGGACGGTCCGCGCAGCATCTCACCCGGTTGTCGTTCTGACGTCGAACCGCACCCGCGATCTGCACGAGGCCCTCAGGCGACGTTGTGTCTATCATTGGATTGACTTCCCTGATCCTGAACTTGAAGCCCGCATCGTGATGGTTCGGGCTTCGTCTGTTGCCGAAGCGACAGCAGCGGCGGTGGTCGCTTCGGTGGGGCTTATGCGGGAAGAGCCTTTGGTCAAATTGCCTGGTGTCGCGGAAACGGTCGAGTGGGCGGAGGCGGCGACGCTATTGAACGCACAAGGGGAGCCTTGGCCTGCGGCATTCCGGCGCTCGATTGGCGTGGTGCTGAAAGATCAGGACGATCTTGCACAAATGGCACCGCGACTGGATGCGTTCCTGCCCGGAGAAGCGGCATGACGGATCCACGCCCGCTTCCCCGCGCAGCCGAGCCGTTCGTCGGATTTCCCGCTGTCTTGCGCTCCCATGGGTTTGCGGTCGGTCCCGACCAGACCATCGGATTTCTTGAGGCGATCGAGCTGTTGGGACCGCGCAACGTCGAGGACGTCCGCCGCGCCGGGATCGCCATGCTTGCGATCCCCAAGGACCGGCAGGACGAATTCGACGCGCTCTTCCGTGCCTACTTTCTGGGGATGACCGCGCCTGGCGCGGTTGAAGCCGAAGACCAAACGGTTGCAGCCCACGAGCCGACCGGGGCCAGCGAAGAGCGGGATGCGGTTGATCCTGATGCCGCGACCGGCCAAGAGGCCACGGCCATTGAGCGGCTGTCGCGCCGCGAATTTGCGGAGGAAGACCCAAGTTCGGCCCTGGCACGTTTTCAACGCCTCGCGCCCGCCAGGCTGCCGCGGCGACTGTCGTACCGTTTTGCACCTGATCGGGGCGGCAAGCTGCTGGATATGCGTCGGACTCTGCGCGATGCCGCAAAGCGGGACGGCGAGGTCTTCACACTTGCACGTCGCCGCCGCAAGAATCGACAGCGCAAGATCGTCTTGCTGATTGACGTATCCGGATCGATGAAAGACCGAACAGAGGCTGCAATGACATTCGCACACGCGTTGACCGGCGCGGCGGACCGTGCGGAGGTCTTTACGCTTGGCACCCGATTGACACGACTGACACCTGCGTTGCGGGTGCGCAATCGGGCAAGGGCGTTGGAGCGCGCCTCTGCACTTGTTGCCGACGTTGATGGAGGCACGCGGATAGGCGAATCGCTGACTACCTTCCTTGCAGTGCCGCGCTATGCCGGCATTGCTCGTGGCGCGGCAATTGTCGTCCTGTCCGACGGCCTGGAACGCGGGTCGCCAACGCTGATGCTGGAATCGGTTCGCCGACTTTCCAAGCTGGCCTGGCGCGTGGATTGGCTGACACCGCTGGCATCGGATCGGGATTACGTGCCTTCAACTGGCGGTCTGAGAGCGATAGTGCCGAGCCTTGATGCATTGGCCGATGGATCAACAAGCGAAGCGGTTGTGGACCATCTCTTGAGCCTTGCATCCCAAGCCCGTCAGGGAAGGGCCGCATGATAGACGCCCATCACCATATATGGCGGCAGAAAGACCTGCCTTGGCTGCTTGGCCCCGAGCGACCAAGGATCTTCGGACCTTACGCAGCGATCAAAAGGGACTACCCGGTCGAAGAATATTGCTCTGACATCAAGGGTACCGGGATCAACAAGTCGGTCTATGTTCAAACGAACTGGGCACCGAACTGGTTCAAGGACGAAATTGCCTGGGTTCAGTCCGTTGCGGACAGGATAGGCTGGCCTCATGCAATTGTCGGCTTTCTGGACTTCACGAATGACGATGTCGCTCCTGCGTTGAAGTCGCTAAAGGATTATTCCCTGCTGAGAGGCTTTCGGCAGCAATTTCACTGGCACGAAAATCCGCTCTATCGGTTTGCCCCCGATCGCAGGCAGGTTGCGGATCCCCGAGTCGCCGAAAACATCGGAAGGCTCGCGGAACACGGATTCACTTTCGACCTTCAGGTGTTTCCTGGCCAGATGGCGGACGCCGCCGAGCTCGCTGATGCGTGCCCGGGCGTTACGTTCATTTTGCAGCACGCAGGCATGCTGGAAGATCAATCCCAGGCCGGTTGGAAGGCTTGGCGCACAGCCATGACCGACCTTGCGAAACGAAAGAACGTGGTCACGAAACTATCGGCATTCGGAACGTTCATTCACCGCAACGACCCGGACTTCATCGCCGACATCGTGAAGGAGACCGTCTCAATCTTCGGGGCTGACCGCTGCATGTTCGGATCAAACTTTCCGATCGAGAAGCTCTGGACGAGCTATCAGGACCTAATTGGCGCTTTCGAGAAAGCGACCGCAAAATTCACCAAGAAGCAGAAATTGCAAATCTTCAACGACACCGCAGCGCGGGTCTACCGCGTCGAATAAGGGAGTACCCAATGGCCCTCACCATCCACATACTTGATTTTGGAGACATCGAGCTCGAAGCCAGCTTCTTGGTTCTGGGCCACGACTGCGGCCGTGTTCGCCGTGTTCCGACCTACGGGTTTCTCATCCTTGGCGGGCGGTACCCGGTTCTGGTCGACACCGGGTATCGCGACAATGCGATCATGGAAACGCTGGGCATGCGCGGGCACTGCTATCACGAAAACACCGTAGAGCAGCAACTGTCAAAGCACGGGCTCCGTCCGGGCGACATCCGCTACATCCTGCATACGCATCTGCACATCGACCACGCCGGAAACGATGACGACTTTCCTCTTAACACGACGGTCGTGCTGAACCGCCGGGAAATGGAGTTCTCGGTCTCGGGCATCATGTATCCGCAGTACCCCAAGCCGGACATCAAGCACCTTGTCGACAGGATCTACGAACCCGAAGCCATTCGTTTCCTGGACCTCGAGATCACGGGTGCGGAAGAGATCATTCCAGGTGTCTGGTGCGAACCCGCGGGCGCGCATACCGAAGGATCGATGAACGTGATTGTCGAGACCGCCGATGGGCTGGCCTGCATCTGCGGCGACGTAATTTATGACTTCACCGATCAGGTCATCAACCATGTCCGGGTCAACAACTACATGGAACCGCAGGTCACCGGGAACCACGCCGGCTCCAAGCGTTCGGAGAAGGCACAGATCAAGAAACTGCTCAACAACTATCGGTACCTGTTGCCGGTGCATGATCGTGGTGCGGTAATCGAGCACGGGCAGGTCGTGGGCCGACTGGGCATGACTTGCCCAGGTTCCGTGGTGGAAAGCCTGCCGGCCCGCAACTGGTTCCCGGCCTGAGGAGTTTGCCATGCCCCATGTTGCGACCGACCCTCGCTTTTCTGAACTGATCGAACTGAATGCGCCGGTGCGTCAGATCGGCAGCGGCTTCACGTTCACCGAGGGACCGCTGTGGCATCCGCTTGAGCAGCATCTGATCTTTTCGGACATGCCCGGGGATGTCCGGCGCAGATGGTCAAAGGCAAGCGGCGTCGAAGAGGTCATGCGCCCGTCAAACAAGGGTAACGGCATGACCTATGATGGCGACCTGAATCTCCTGGTCTGCGAACATGCGACTTCGTCGGTCGCACGCTTCAATCGCGATGGCTCGCGAGAGGTCCTCGCCAGTCACTTCGAGGGCAAGGAACTGAACTCGCCCAACGACATCTGCGTCCGCTCTGACGGTTCGGCCTATTTCACTGATCCGACCTACGGCAGGATGGAACACTTTGGGGTACCAAGGCCGCTTCAACAGGGGTTCCAGGGAGTCTACCGACTTCCGTCCGGGCATCGCCCAGGTGATGAACCGCAGCTTGTGTCCGACAGGTACATGTTTGGGCAGCCCAATGGACTTTGCTTCAGCCCCTGTGAACGGTTCATGTGGGTCAATGACACGGATCAGGCAAACATCCGGATGTTCGATGTCGGTCCAAAGGGCGAACTGGTCCAAGCCCGGCTCTTCGCAAGCGGCATCAAGGAGGACGGTCGCGCCGGGCTACCTGATGGCATGAAGGCCGATACCAACGGCAACGTCTACGTGACCGGACCTGGAGGCGTTTGGGTCTATGATTTCCACGGCGTGAAGCTGGGCGAGATTATCGTGCCCGAACAGTCGGCAAACCTGCACTGGGGCGGTGATGACTGGCGAACGCTCTACATTTGCGCGACGACCGGCGTCTATGCCGTGAACCTGAAAGCTCAGGGACGGGAGGAGCCTTTCATGCGTGCTCAACCGGGACCCTCACGCGTTTCGACAGGTGCCCCGGCGGCAATCAATCCACGCAAGACAGCCCTGATCATTCAGGACATGCAAAACGATGTCATCATTGATGGCGGCGCCTTCGCCGAGAGCGGATCGCCTGCGCACGCCAGGTCGCAGAACGTTGTGGCGAATTCCCGGCGGCTGGCCGATGCTTGCAGGCGTGCGGGCGTGACGGTCATTCACGTGCACTTCATTTGCGAGCCAGGGCATCCCAAGATTGGCCCCAATGCGCCTCTTTATTCAGGTCTCATCGACGCGGGAGCCATGGTTCGCGGCTCTTGGGGCGCTGCCCCTGTTGCCGGCCTTGAGCCGCAAGGGTCCGATCTTGTCGTTGAAAAGATGTCGATGAGCCCGTGGGAAACCTCGCGCCTGCAAAGCTATCTCAGGCACGGCGGGATAGACACGCTGATCAATACCGGTGCATGGACCAACATGTCTGTCGAACACACTGCCCGCACGGGTGCGGACAAAGGGTTCCGGGTGATCGTGCCTGAGGATGCCTGTTCGACCATGAACGACGAGTGGCACAGGGCGTCGATTGATTTTGCGATGGCGAATGTTGCTGAAATTACAAGCGTCGACCGCGTCATCTCTCGGCTGGGGGCAGGAGGATGACAACGGACAACCACCAACGTACGGAGAGGTACCAGCTCGCCGTTGAACGTCCGGTGACAATCATCGCGACTGCAATGAGCATCATTCTTGGCGTTGCCCTGGCAATTGCTCTTGTCCTGAAAATCTACATGCTGGTTCTCACCGACTACGTTTGCGAGGCAGATGGCGCTACGCTTGGAAACCTCATTCGCTGCACCGCGACGCTTGAACTGGTGGCGGCCTTTTTTGCGGTCGCCGCAACCGTCAATGCGGCGACAATTCTCATAGTGCCCCGCATTGAGTTCTTTTCGCGGACGCTTGGATTCGCGGCTGCGGCGGCATTTGTTTCGCTGATGGGAGCGTATGTGGCTGGACACTACGACTGGCGGATGACCTTAGCGTCAACCGCGCTGTTTGCAGTAGTCTTTTTGGCGATGTCATGGAGGCGATTGTGGAATTCGGCGCCTCTATCCATCGCGTCGAAGGCCCCGCCAAGTCACGGGACGGAATCCGGCGATGATCGTTCCACGAATTCCTCGTGATACGGCATTGCAGGAAGACTCCTTGGCAACACCGCATTGAGACGTACCTGAATCAGGTAGCAGCGTTCCGAGTTGCGGTTCAGCCTCGCGCTACGCGGTTGGTCGCGTGCCTGCGCCATTTCCACATCTGAGGCCGTGCGAGTCTGCTGCGCAGACGGTCATGCCCGTGCGGCGATCAGTTCTGACGCCTTCAACGCGCCGCCAGGGCAGTGCGGAAGGTCGACGGCCTTCAGGCCTGCCTCAACGGTAGCGAGTGCGCCGAGAATCATCTGGGCGTTGACATGCCCCATATGGCCAAGCCGAAAGAAGTGGTGCCACTCGGGCGCGGACTTGTCCGCCATGCCGAGGCCGATTCCCAAAGTGAGTCCCGCACGGCTTTCGCACCATTCCCTGAGCGCGGTTGCCTTCTCCGAGCCGGTGAGCAGGGCCGTTACGGAATGTGATCGTATCGAATGGTCAGGCGCATTCACTTCAAGAGAGCCTTCCTGTCCCCAATGGTCGAAGGCGGCCCACACGGCTTCGGCAACTGCCGTGTGTCGTGCCCAGATGTTCTCGAGACCCTCCTCCTCGATCATTAGTAGCGCTTCGCGCAGACCATAGAGATGGTGCACAGGCGCCGTTCCCGCAAAGTACTGGTAGAAGACCTCAGGAACGACGCGCGTGCGCCAGTCCCAGTAGTAGGTGACGAGATCGGCACCGTTTCTGGCCTGGCTGGCCTTCCCGTTGAAATACACGAAGCCGAGTCCGGGCGGAGTCATCAGGCCCTTTTGGGAGCCGGCAACCATTACGTCCACGCCCCATGCGTCCATCTCGAAACGGTCGCATCCCAGGGACGCCATGCAATCGACCATGAGGAGTGCCGGATGGCCAGCATCGTCAATGGCAGACCTTATGGCCTCGATGTCATTGCGAATGCCTGTAGATGTGTCCGTATGAACGGCAAGGATGGCCTTGATTTCGTGATCACGGTCCTTGCGAAGGCGCTCGACCAGACGTTCCGAGTCGACGGCATTGCGCTGCCCGAAGTCCAGAACTTCCGTTTCGACTCCCATCCGCTGTGCCACTTCGGACCAACCATGGGCAAACGTACCCGTGGCGAGTGCAACTGCACGCTCGCCCGCGGACAGCGTGTTTGAAATCGCCGCCTCCCAGGCTCCGTGACCGTTTGCAATGTAGATTGCCACGTCGTGCTGAGTGCGCGCGACCTGCTTCAGGCGATCGACAATATCGGGCACCATGTTCACAAGTTCGCCCTCGTAGATGTTAGGCGCACTTCTGTGCATTGCCATCAATACCCGCTCCGGCATGACCGAGGGGCCAGGTATGGCAAGATACGAAACGCCGCTGGATAGGTTCATGAAGTTCGCTCCGGAATCTTGGCCGGACATATTCACATTCCGGTGCCAGAGACAATGCGTGTCGGACGGGGAAGAAGGATTGTCCCAGTCTATTTGCGTTTGCGGAGGAGGCGCCGACATGGCCAAGAGTTTACCTTCCCTGAGCTCAGCCTGCATGCTTTCAAGCAGCCGGTCGCGGGCATACAGAGACGTCCGCAGGTTGATTGACCCGCCCGGCTGCCAAGAAAAACCTGAACTGGACAAGTCCTGGTCGGAGAAAACGCTGCGCCAGCTTGTGCGCGCTGCATCGGCGGGCTAGCTAGTGCGGCGAGGTGGTCCGAGGAATTGAGGGCGTGAGCGAGAATTCCCAGACTTCTGCCGACTGGTCCGGCCCGCACCGTGCGCATTCCAATCGTGAACTGATCGGGTGGGTGTGGCGCAACTACCTGAAGGGGCATTGGCCCAAGATTGCCGCTGCGCTTGTGCTGATGGCAATCGAGGGGTCCATGCTCGGTGCGCTCTCCTACATCGTGCAGCCAATGTTCGATCTGGTTTTCCTGGCCGGGAATCGGGCGGCGGTCTATTGGGTGGCGGGCGTGATCGCCGGCATCTTC
>JAJDVJ010000037.1 GCA_022826205.1 Silicimonas sp.
CCACATCAGGGTTCACGGAATATTGCGAGCCCACTACGAGCCTGAATTGCAGGTAAAGTCCCCCAACGACCTTATTTTCCTAGATGAATTGGGCCACAGGAAATTCATGACTGTCCCTCGGTGTCAGGACGTCTGAAATGGCGCAGCACGCAGCGTGGCATCAGGCATGTTCAGTGAGGCGGATCGGGCAGGGTCAACCAGCAAACGTGACGCCAGATGTCGCGAAGGTCCAGGCTCAATGGCTTCACTGCACGACTGCGCCATGGGCGCGAATACGTGATGGTATATTCGAGCAAACGTCGATCACGCGCGAACCTTATCGAAGTCCGCCAATTTGCCGCTTCGACGATTCAGTTCACGGCTCATTCCGGGCAGGAGGGCCGCGGCGTCTGCATTGGAATGAAGATCAGTGCTGGCAGCATATGACACGGGGATGAAACCGATTGGTTATGATGGGATAACGGCGGATGAGAGAATTTGATGCAGGGTGTGCGAAGAGGTAGCGGACGCGAGGGCTTGGGGCTGGCAGGCTGCCTGACGGCGGCTGGCACTGCAAAAGACGCAAGATTGTTGTGGAGGAAAGGCAAGTCGCAGCCAGACAAGCAAAAGCGTCCATTCGGGTCGCGGCCCAGCTCATGGGGAGGCGCGACCGGACTCGAACGGGTGGTGGCCCGCCGTTGCGTCCATCCGGCAGGGATGGCGACGGGCCGGGTCCATTCGGCCACGGCAAGCCCGTGCCGTCAACCCGTTCCAGGGCGGGGCGGCGGATGGACGGCGTCACCGAACCGGCGCGCACTGGAATACGGCACGCGCTCGGAACGCGGAAACGCGGCTTGACGGTTTCGGTCGCAAAAGCACCGGAGCGGGTCGCGACGGTTAGATTGCCGATGTGCCGTCCGTGCGGCGATTGTCGCGACCCGCAAACCCGCCGTGAGAAGACCATGGGTTCAAGTGTCTTGCGACGGGCCACCCCGTCCCTGTCACGACACTGCAGAGGCGTCAAGTCCTGTTGCAGCAGGCGCCAAACGCCATATGCTGACCGGAGCTCGCATCCGGCAGAAACGGGGAAACCAGACATGAAATTGACCGCGACCCTTCTCGGCGGCGCCGTTCTGCTGACCGCAGGCGCCTGCACAAGCAGCCAGATGCCCGAAGAAGACGAAGGCAGCATCCGCCGCGCAAGGAACGCGGAGTTCTCCGGGCCGCACCTGCGGGTGTTTCTGACGCTTGATGACGGCACCGACCTGTCCGTCAACACGACGGACGATGCCATCGCGACCATGGTCGATGAAACGTTCATTCCGGGTCACGAGGCCAGGAACTGGACGTTCGTGCAGGAGAACGAGGACGGGATTGCAGTCGTGTACGCCCTGGTGAGCTGGGACAGCGCCGATCCGGCCGACTACCTGATGGCCGGATGGTGGGCGCAATTTCACGATCAGGGTCTTGACGATCTCTCGTTCGAGAACACGACGCAGCATGCCATCCTGGACGGCCCTGAAATCGATCCGGACTTCCCGCGCGAAGTTCCGGCTTCCGGACGGGCGACCTATGCCGGTCAGGCAGGCGGGCTATACCGATACGTTCCGGGAAGCGACTTCGGGGAGGATGAAGGCGCGTACGTGCTTGATGAATGGGGCGGGATGATGACGCTGACAGCGGACTTCACGGACGGGACCGTGAGCGGCTGCATCGGCTGCGTGGGCGATCTCGTCACGCGACGGGCGCATTTCGGCGTCTTCCTCTGGGGCGACGTCCTTGATGTCCGGTCGGTCGCGGAAGGCTATGAACTGCACCTGGATTCCGCGCCCATGGGTCAGGACGGCAAGTTCGAATGGGGCTCGGTGCAGGTGATGCACCCGGACCGCGAAGTCACCCATTCGGAAGGCTCTTGGGGAGGCGGGCTTTCCAACCTGCAGGACGCGGCCGGAAATCCCCGTCTGGCCGCAGGCTTCGTCGGAGCGGACTTCAACGAGGCAGACGGCAGCACGGGGACGTTCGGCGGGGCGTTCGTGACGCTGAGCGAGGAATGGGTCGAATAGCCGACCTCGCCGCTGAAAGCGGCCTGAATGACGAAGCTGGACAACTCCAGGCCCCGTGCCTTTGGTGACGCACGTTGCCTTGGCTGTAGGGATGTTCTCGCGTCTCATGACGCAGCGGAGGGGCTTGATTCAGGGGGTGCGAAGAGGTCACCGAATGCCGGGCCTTCGGCAGACAGTCCGACCGTCGGCCTACCACATTGCACAAGACGCAAGAAGGCGAGGAATCATCGCTGCAGCAACATATGTCCCCAAGCAGCAAGGTCGCTCCCCATCAGAAAGTACGTTACCCGACACGGCTCATGGCATCTGCGACCTGTCTGTCGCAAGTGCGGGACAAGAGCCGATGGTCTGCAACTGGCCATGAAGGCATCGCAGCAGGAATGCCCTCAACGCCAATCGCTGGAACAACATGGAGCATCGCCTTGACGCATGCGCAGCAAGGCATCCAGGCCAGCTATTCCCTTGCGCAGCCGACAATCAGGGCCTTGATCGGTTCGAACAGGACCCTGAGGTGATCAGCATCCCTTGCTTCCCGCTTGATGTGCGTCAGCACGCCCTTGAGAAGCACGGACAGGCTCTCGAGCGCAACGCCGTGCTGCCCGAGATGACGTTCATGCGGCGCGAGCACCGACCGGATCGCGCTCTTGTACGTCTCCCTGATCTCCCTTCTCCTGTCCTCGGAAAGCCCGTCGCCGATTTCCAGTATTTCGTCGAGATGAGGAAGTCGTTGCATCGCCTCGAACGGGACTTCCGCCAGATGCGTGAAGAGAATGTCTAGCCTGCCTGGCAGGTCGACGACGTTCACGCAGTCGCGCTCGACGTCGGCCCTTGACTTGCCCGCATAGTGCAGAAGCGCCGCGAAAATGAGGTCTTCCTTGCCGTCAAAGGCATTGTAGACGGTCTGGCGCGCCACGCCCGATTCCGTGGCGATTTCAGCCATGGAGGTCTTGCCAACGCCGTAGTGCGCAAACAGGCCGAAGGCTGCCGTCACGATTTTCAGGTCTCTCTCGTTCATTGCGTTCATGTCTTCTGGATAGACAATTTTGCAATGCTTGTCAAAATGCGTTTGACATCTGCACTTCATCGGTCTAGTCGTGCAAACATGCCGAGCTGCCGTTCGGCTGCCTGACCGAACAACGAAGCCGATTGGAGATCGCTGCACATGCCTACCAGTCTCAACATCAACGGCCAGACGCACATGGTCGATGTTCCTGACGGAACGCCACTGCTTTGGGTCATTCGCGACGAGCTTGAACTCACCGGGACGAAGTTCGGTTGCGGAGTGTCGGCCTGCGGTGCCTGCACCGTTCACGTCGACGGTGAACCGGTCCGCTCGTGCCAGACATATGTCGAGGACGTCGAGGGAACGGAAATCACCACCATAGAGGGTGTTGCTTCGGAAGTCGCGAGCGCCGTGAAACAGGCATGGAATGAGTTGAACATCGTTCAGTGCGGGTATTGCCAGTCAGGCCAGATCATGTCGGCGATCGGCCTTCTGTCGGAAAACCGGACGCCGACGGTCGACGAGATCGAGAACTACATGTGGGGCAATGCCTGCCGCTGCGCCACCTACCAACGCATTCGCGCCGCCGTTCAGCGTGCATCCGAGATCCTGGAGGCCTGATCCATGACCACGCAAATTACACGACGCAGTTTCCTGAAGTCGGTTTCCGCCCTGTCAGGCACCGCGCTTGTGGTCGGTTTCGACGCAGGCAATGCCTTGGCAGGCGCCGGCAATGATGCGGAGTTCACGCCCTTCGTGCGAATCACCGACGAAGGCAGGGTCACGGCCCTGATCAAGCACTTCGAATGCGGCCAGGGAACGGCCACCGGCCTTGCGACACTCATCGCGGAAGAGCTGAACCTGCCGCTGGATCAGGTTGAGATCGAATTCGCTCCCGCCGATGCGGCAAGGTACGGAAACATCCTGTTCGGCGGGATCCAGGGCACCGGCGGGTCCACCGCCATGGCCAGCTCCTACATGCAGTACCGCCAGGCCGGCGCCGCCGCCCGCGAGATGCTCGTTGCCGCGGCCGCGGAGACCTGGGGCGTTCCGGCCGACAGCGTCGCCCTAGCCGACGGTCGGCTGACCGCAGGCGGAAACGCCGCGCCGATCGGCGATTTCGTGGCATCCGCGTCTGCCCGGGACGTGCCGGCGACGCCGCGCCTGAAGGATCCTTCCGAGTTCTCGGTCATCGGCAATCCGGACACGCGGCGACGTGACAACGGTCCCAAGACCGACGGGTCCGCTGTCTATGCCATGGACCTGCATCTGGAGAACCAGATCGTGGCCGTCATTCTTCGCAGCCCTCGGTTCGGCGGCACCCTGACTTCCTTTGATGACAGTGCCGCAGTCGATGTTCCGGGCTTCATCCGCGCCGTTGCCCTGCCGACGGGCGCAGGAGTCCTGGTCTACGGAGTGAACACGTGGGCCGCGCTTCAGGCCCGCGACGCGACAGTCGCCGAGTGGGACTTTTCCCAAGCCGACAATCGCGGTTCCGACCAGATCAAGGCAGATCTCCTGGCGGCAGTGAACTCCGACGCCGAATTCTACGCGAAGGGCAGCGCAGCCGAAACGGCTGAACTGCTCGACGGGGCCGCACAGGTCATCGAGCGCGATTTCTTCTTCCCGTATCTCGCCCACGCGACCATGGAGCCGCTCACATGCACGATCGCGCCGACCGAGACCGGCGTGATGCTTTATGACGGTTGCCAGATGCCCACCGGCGCCCAGATGGCCCTGGCGGCAGTGCTGCAGATTCCGCAGGAAAACGTCGAGGTCACGACCCTCTACGCGGGCGGCACGTTTGGCCGCCGCTCGACCCAGACCGCGGATTACCACGTGGAAGCGGCGCTCGCCTTTGCGCTGAACGGCGGGCAGCAGCCCGTCAAGCTGGTCTGGTCCCGCGAGGACGACATCAGGGGCGGGTACTACCGGCCCGCAGTGGCGCACAAGGTGCGCGTCGGACTTGACGAAGGCGGCCGGATTGTCGGCTGGGACCATCGCGTGACAGGCAAGCCGATCTTCAAGGGCGGGCCCTGGGATGCATTCATCGTGCAGAACGGGGTCGATTCCTCGTCCGTTGAAGGCGTGCATGACACGCCTTACGATATCCCCGGCCAGCATGTCGGCCTCACGGATGACAGGTCGCCCATCACTGTGAACTGGTGGCGCTCCGTTGGCCACAGCCATACCGCTTACGTGATGGAGACCATGATGGACATGGCGGCGGCGGCCGCCGGCCGGGATCCGGTCGAGTATCGCACGGAATACCTGAACGGCGGCACGGCGGATCAGGGGCGCATGGCAGGCGTCCTGCGTCTGGTCGCCGAAAGGTCGGGCTGGAACGGCCCGATGGCCGAGGGTCGCAGCCGTGGCGTTGCCGTGCACAAGTCCTTCGGCACGTTCGTAGCCGAAGTGGTCGAGATCTCGGGCGATGCAGAGGACGGGATCGTCATCGAGAAGGTGACCTGCGCGGTTGATTGCGGAGTTGCGGTCAATCCGGACGTCATCGCTGCCCAGATGGAAAGCGGAATCGGCTACGGAATCGGCCACGTGATGCGCAACGAGATCACGTTCACCGATGGCGAAGTGGACCAGTTCAATTTCCCGGACTACGAGCCGCTTCGGATCAGCGACATCCGGGCCATCGAGACGCACGTCGTGCACTCGACCGAACCACCGACAGGAGTGGGCGAGCCAGGCACGCCGCCGTCCGGTCCGGCCCTGGCCAACGCAATCGCCGTGGCTGGTCCGCGCGTGACCCACTTGCCGATGACCGCAAACGGGGTGCGTTTCTTCTGACCACGAACGGGACAGGCGCACGTGCAGCGCGCCGAGGCTGACGCCGAGGCGCTGCTCACCCAACGCAAGGAAGCGGATGATGCGGCCTTCATCGCAGGCATCAAGCAGCAGTTCGGGCTCTGAAATTCTTTCCCCCGCACAATGCCCTTTCACGGCCGGAGATATGGGCAGTCCGATGCCCGACCGCAAATCCCTTGTTCCAGATGCAACCCAGAAAGTTGGAGATCTGAAATGAAGCTCACCTTGATCATTGCGTTGTTCACCTCTTTTGCCGCGCCGGCATCATCCGCCGAAGGCGATGTCGGAGACCCGACGGCGGGCAAGCGGTCATTCTCGCAGTGCCAGGCCTGCCATGTGGTTGTTGACGGCGACGGCAACACGCTTGCAGGCCGCAGGTCCAGGACCGGACCTAACCTCTTCGGCATGATCGGAATGCAGGCCGGCACGGTTGAAGGCTTCCGGTACAGCGCGGAACTCGTGGCAGCGGGTGAGCAGGGGCTGATCTGGGACGAGGAGACGTTCGTGGCCTATTCGCTGGACCCGGTGAAGTTCCTGCGAGCGTTCCTCGATGACAGGAAGGCTCGCGGCAAGATGACGTTCAAGGTCCGCAAGTCCGAGGATGCCGTCAACCTGTACGCGTTCATCAAGTCGGTCAGCCCGTCGGCCGAGCAGGATTCGGAAGGCAACTGAACCTGACGTGCCAGCCCGATTTGCCCGACGTCGATTTTTCTGCAATACGAGGTGTGCAGACGAGAATGCAACGAAACCCGGTGAACGGGAATCGCGACCCTTGGAATACCCGAGACCAAGCAAAGGAGACTCTCGATGAATCGTCTTGCGACTGGATTTCTGGCCCTTGCAGCCGCGGGTACCTTGGCCGCTTGCGGTGGCGGCGGGGCATCGTTCGACGGGGATGCGGCAATCTCGCTGACCGGCTCCGTCGAGCCGAAGGAAACGGTTGCCGATCAGGCGGCACGGTCTGCCGTGACAGCCGAAAGGGCGAACGCCCTCGTGGCCTCAACGCTTTACGGAGAAGTCGAAGGTGAGGAATTCCATGTTGTCGCCGACTGCAGCGGCACTCGGTGCAGCTTGACGGCTCATTTGGCCGGGGTTTCCCTTCCCTTCGGGGAAATGGTCCTTGAAGACCTCTTGAACCTGGGAGCAGCGCCAGGCGCGCGAAGAGCCGTTCTCGCGAAGAACGGCATCACCCTCGTGGAACGCCGCGGCATGGCCGACAACCCGTACCGGGAGTACGGCGCCTGGATGGATCATGGCGCGTTTTCCGTCAGAACCGGAATGCGATCATCCGACGCCCCTGTCACGACCTTGAGGGGGGCGCTTGTGGGCGGCGAAATCGCGGGGTCGCGCCCGCTGGCGAGCGCGACATGGCAGGGCGTGATGGTCGGCACCCCCGCGCGAGGCGACAGTCGTGACGACATCCTGCAGGGCGATGCAACGCTGACCTACGATCTTGAGAGCCAGATGCTGGACGCGGATTTCACCGACATCGTGAACCTTGACCGCAACGCCGCTCACACGGTCGGGACGGTGCGCTTCGACAACGTCCCCGTTGATGGCGACGGCACCTTTGGCTATGGCAACGTCGACGACCAGATCAGGGGCGCCTTCGGAGGATTCGGCCACGAGGAGGCTGGCGGCGTCTTCGAGAAGCTTGGCATTGTCGGCGCCTTCGGGGCAAAGCGGCAACCGTCCAACTGACAGATCGAACGAGTTCGGGACGGACTCGCTCCGGCCTCCGCCCGTAAATTCCGGAAGCGCGCGAGGCTCAAGTCCAAGACCGTTGCCTCCGTCGTCCGACACGCCTCATTGCCGCCGGCACGGCACCGCCCGCCCCTACGCGTTGCCCGATTTCTTCCTGTAGACGCCCTGCGCGATGCGGTCGATGACCATTGCGCAGAACAGGATCGCCAGGCCTCCCAGAAGCCCCTGTCCCTTCGCCGCATATTGCAGCGCTTCAAGAATCAAGGCACCCAGCCCTTCCGCACCGATGAGCGAGGCGATCACGACCATCGACAGCGCCATCAGGATCGTCTGGTTTATGCCGGTCATGATCGATGGCAAGGCAAGCGGGAGTTCGACGTTGAACAGAAGCTGCCGTTTCGAGCAACCGAACGCGATGGCCGCTTCCTTGGTGCTTTCCGGCACGCCGCGCATGCCCAGGGCCGTCAGACGGACCACGGGCGGCATCGCGAAGATCAGCGTGGCCAGCACGCCCGGCGGCTTGCCCGTGCCGAAGAACGCTATGATCGGGATCAGGTAGACGAAGGCCGGCATGGTCTGCATGAAATCCAGCACAGGTTCGGCAAAGGCGTAGGCCCGCCTGGATTTTCCGAACCAGATACCCAGCGGTATGCCGATCAGAACGCACAGGAATGCCCCCGCCCCTATAAGGGCGACGGTGATCATCGAAAGCTCCCAAAGACCCATGAAGGCAAGATAGGCCAGTGCCGCAGCAGTGAAGACCGCCACTCGAGGGCCAGCCAGCCGGAAGGCCACCACGATGGCGATGAACATCACAACGGGCCATGGAGTCTGGATCAGGAGCACCTCAAGCCCGTCCAGCACCCATTTGATCGCCCGCGTGATCCCGTCGAATGCTCCGCCGAACCTGGTCGCAAGCCAATCGAACCCTGCGTCCCCCCGGAGAGCAAGAACGGCAAAATACTCCCTACCAACGGGAAACTCCTCAATGCTCACGCGGGTACCGAACAGGCCACCAGTAAAGCGTGCGACCACGGCATCGGGATCAGCCACCGTGAAGCGAATCAGCGTCAGCGGCCAGATCGCCGCCAGCCCGATCAGCCCGAAGACCGCGCTGCGTCTGCTGAGGCCTGCCTGTTCCGGCTTGCCATGTCGCCAGCGCAGGTACTGCGCCTCGTAGGCGTAATTTGCGTACAGCCCTTCGACGATCTTGACGAACGCGAGGAACGCAAGGCCGAAGACCAGGATTGACAGGCCCGCAGCGTTTGCGGCCTCTGCCGCCTCGAGCGCGGCCTCGGCAGCGGCGCGCAAGTTGTCCGCTATGCGCTGGCTGGCATCGGCGTCGGCGGTCTCGCCCGCGGCGCGAAGCTCCGCAGCGCGCGCTTCCCGGCGTTCGATGTTCTCCCGGATGCGGTTGTAGCGCTCAAGTTCCTCGGCGCCCAGTTCGCCCCAAAGCCCGCGCCCGACCTGCACCAGGGCGAACAGCTCGAGGATCAGGAACGTCCAGAAGAACCCCCACGCGCCACGGGCCGCTCCCCAGACAGGCCCAAGCGCCGCCGCCGCCGAGTTCCAGGAGACGACGAATCCGGTCTTGCCCTCGATCCTCTCGAACTCCGCACCGTAGTAGCCGGCGCTCTCCACGGCGAACGCTTGAACGTCGCGTCCGTCGCCGGTCGCGATGCCAACACGGCCGCCGGCGGCCTCGGTCGTCGTCGTGGTCATGCCTTGCCTCCCTGGATGCCCTTCAGCAGCGTCGCGCGGTCAACGATCCCGATGTCGTCACCGTCATCGCCGGTGATGACGGTCACGTGCTCCGTGGTGATCGCGATGTCGATCAGATGATCGAGGTCCGTGCCATGGTGCGCCCGCGGAGCCTCGTCGAGATCGATCGGGCGGGACGGAACGTATTCGTCAATCGGGACCATGATCGAGTGCGCGAACACCAGCTTCAGCTTGGAGATCCCTTCAACGAAATCTCGCACGTAGTCGTCGGCGGGCTGCGTGACGATCTCTTCGGGCGTGCCGATCTGAACGATGCGGCCGTCCTTCATGATCGCGATCCGGTTCCCGATGCGGATCGCCTCGTCTAGGTCGTGCGTTATGAAGACGGTGGTCTTGCCCAGTTCGGCGGACAGGGCCATGAACTGGTCCTGCAACTGGCGCCTGATGAGCGGGTCAAGGGCCGAGAACGGCTCGTCCATCAGCAGGACGTCCGGGTCGGAGGCCAGGGCCCGCGCAAGTCCGACGCGCTGCTGCATTCCGCCCGAGAGCTCGTGCGGAAACCTGTCTTCGTAGCCGGTCAGGTCCACCCGATCGAGGCATCGCTGCGAAACCGCCCATCGGTGCAACTTCGGTTCGCCCCGCACCTGGAGCGGAAAGGCGACATTGTCGCGCACGGTCCGGTGCTGCAGGAGTGCCATGTGCTGGAACACCATGCCGATCTTCCTTGCACGAACCTGGCGCAGGTCTGCATCGCTTAGCGAAATCATGTCCTGGCCAAGAACGGTGATGCTGCCGGCGGTCGGTTCGATCAGGCGGTTCAGGTGTCGCACCAGCGTGGACTTTCCGGACCCCGAAAGGCCCATCACGCAGAAGATCTCGCCTTTCTCGACCGAGAACGACACATCTGCAATGCCGACCACGCAGTTGAATTCGCGCAGAACGTCCGTCTTGCTGAGGTTGCGCGTTCGCACCGCCTCCATCGCGGCGTCCGCGTCCGCGCCGAAGATCTTCCAGACGTTGTTCATCTCGATCACGGAATCAGACATCTCGCCCTCCCGGATCGAAGGCCCTTTGTCCCGGTCGGCCGAACAGGCCGACCGGGTCCTGAGTTGAACCGACTGTCAGTTGAACCAGGAATCGACGAGGTCCGTGTTTTCGGCCACCCATTCGCGGGCGAACTCGTCCGGGTCCCTGCCGTCAACCGAAAGGGCGTACACGATGCCGTTCACGTGCTCGGTGTTCAGCTCTACATTGGCGAGCATTGCCGCGGCCGCAGGGTGCTGTTCCTCCAGCGCCCTGGAGTAGAAGACGTGCAGCTTCGTGGAATCCCACGCCGTGCCGGCCATCGAGTTCTCAAGCCAGTTCGGATCGTCCGTCGGCTGCTTCACGTCCCATTCGGCAGCGTCGAAGGGCGGCTCCTCCAGCTTGACCAGGTCGTAGAGAGAGAACATGTGATGCGGGGTGTAGCAGTAAAATACGATGTTCTCGTCCTGGGCGATGGCATTGTCGACCTGAGCGAGCGCCAGCGTCTCGTCCATCTCCATCAGGTTCATGGTTTCCGCATAGCCGTAGGTCTTGGCGCGGATCTTCTCCACGTTGGTCGAGGCCCACCCAGCTGCGCCGATCCAGACCTCTCCCAGGCCGTCGCCGTCGGTATCGAACTGCGATGCAATGGTCGGGTCGGTCAGGTCGCTGAGCGACGATATCCCGGTCCTTTCCTGCGTGTCCTTGGTCGCGCAGATGTGCTGCTCCGCCAGGACGGCATTCGGA
>JAJDVJ010000159.1 GCA_022826205.1 Silicimonas sp.
ACCGTGACGCGTTGCAGCTTGGTCAGTCTTGCAAGCTCGGACGTGTTGGTCTCCTGTGCTGTCCGGGCAGCCACCTGGTCGATCAGGATGCGCAAGGCGTCCGGCTTTCGGATGGGCATGATGTCTGCAACATCCCGGTCAACGACCGCATCGACATAATCCCGGTATTGGCGCTGCCGCGATCTTAGCGGCAGGGCTCTGGTCTCTGGGAGTCCGCCTGACAAAATGAGATCAATGTAGCCGCGTCTGCCCACCGGTTCAGGATCAGCTATCTGGGCGAGCGAGGGGGTCCTTTGCATCGCCCAATCCATCAGGCGATTGACCGGAGCCGTCTTGATTTCGGCGGCGGACAATGGCCAGAGTTTGAGTGTCCGCATCCTTCCGGCAAGCGAGTCTGCGACATCCATGTTGGTGAAGACGTTTGAAGAGCCAGTGAGGACGAATTGGCCCTTCCGGCGGTTGGTATCGACCGTTTTCTTGATGGCCAAGGCAAGGTTCGTTGATCGTTGCGCCTCATCAATGATGAGTGGGGCACCGTCCAGATTGTCCGTGAGGCTTGTGAGCTGACCTTCGGGGTCTGCGTTGATGGCGGCCAGAACGGCAGTGTCATCCAGCGTCACGAAATGGCCCTGACCGAACAGGTCTCGCACGAGCGTGGTCTTGCCAGCTTGTCTTGGGCCTATGAGGTTGACAACTCGGGCTGATGCGATTGCGTCCTCAAGCTCCGACATGAGGTGTCTTGGCAGGTATGCGTCTGTGTCACTCATGGGTCAGAGTTCTCTTTCCGAGCGTTCTGGAGGCTGCATGCCACGCGAGGCATCTTGTCGAGCAGCCTGCTGCCCTTTCACGAGTTGTTTATTAGAACCATCACGAGTTGTCGATTAGCAATGTCACCATTTGCTCATTAGAAGTTCCACCAATTGCTCATTATATCCTCCCACACGCGTCGAATTGAATGTGTTTCCAGTGAGTTATGAATCGTGGAGGCAGTGTCACGCCATGCCGACGCCATGCCGGCACCAAGATCCAGCTCAGGCGGGTCGCGCAACGATTCCAGATCAAGCGTCAACGGAAGCGTCTTGATCGCCCAAAGGACATTCGGCACCCGCACCGCGGTCGCTGTGCCGACCATACCCGCATCGAACATGAAGAAAGTGTATTTGTCGGCCTTTAGCACATCACCCCGCATCTCCCGCGCCACGAACCAAATGCGTCAACCTAGGACATGGTCTTCCACTCACTAGGCCCCACGTCGTTCGGATGGCGACCTCTTGTGCAAGAGCAAATAATTTCCAAGCCGGCCGTGGCAATGGGCCACGCGGCTGCCCTGCCGCGAATGTTGGCCGGAAAGGGACTGGAGCTTCAGGGCAGGACGGCATGATTGGGCCAGTTCTTGCATGACGGGCATTGATGCTCATGTCGCCTTGGGCCAGAAAGCTTGCGCGAGGTGCGCATGAAAGTCGCGATACAAATGGATCCCATCGGCCCGATTGACATAGAGGCCGACTCGACGTTCCGGCTGGCGGAAGAGGCTCAGGCCCGGGGTGCGGAATTGTTCCACTATCATCCGGACTGTCTCTTCTGGGAGGAAGGGCAAGTTGCGGCGCGCGGCTGGCCTCTGGAAGTGCGTCGTATAAAGGGCGACCATTTCCGTCTTGGAGAGGAGATGGTTGCGCCGCTGGACAGGTTCGACGTGATCTGGCTCCGCCAGGACCCGCCTTTCGACACCAGCTACATCACGACCACGCACCTGCTCGAACTGGTGCCGAACACGCTCGTGGTCAACGACCCGTTCTGGGTAAGGAACTTTCCGGAAAAGTTGCTCGTGCTTCAGTTTCCGGATCTGACGCCGCCGACGATGATCGCGCGTCGCCTTGATGCAATTCGCGAATTTGCGGCACGACATGGAGACATCATTCTCAAGCCTCTCTACGGCAACGGCGGTGCGGGGATATTCCACCTGAAACGCGATGACCGGAACCTTGCCTCGCTGCACGAAATGTTCACTGCTGCATCGCGCGAGCCCCTGATTGCCCAGAAATTCCTTCCTGAAGTGACGAACGGCGACAAGCGCATCATTCTGGTCGACGGGGAGCCTGTCGGTGCAATCAACCGCATCCCGCCCGAAGGCGAGACGCGCTCGAATCTCCATGTGGGTGGCCGGGCCGAAAAAGTCGGCCTGACCGCGCGTGACCGCGAGATATGCGATTCCATCGGGCCGCTGCTTCGCGAGAAGGGGCAGATCTTCGTGGGAATAGATGTCATTGGCGATCACCTGACGGAGATCAACGTCACCTCGCCCACCGGCATTCAGGAGCTCGAGCGGTTCGATGGCATGAACGTCGCAGGCAGAATCTGGGACGCCATCGACGTGCGCCTCGCCGGCTAGGAATCGTTCAGCCGGAACGCCCGAACGGCCTGGTCTCCATGCCGATCTCGTCGGATGTTCGGTTTGAGGCAATTCGCCGGATGCAGTGCTTGGTCGTACAGGTCATTCTTGGACGCCTCAGCGGTTCGGTTGCTCCGCGGCTGTTGCTGTGGGGGCGCTTGATCACGGAGCCGGTCACGGTCACGGGACGGCCTGGCATGTCCTCGGGCAAATGCGCATGGAACCGGACTTGCGTGCGCCGGATGTGCAATCCCTTGCTCATTGCATTTCTGGAACTTAACACTTGTGACAACCCAAGGAGCTGCAAGACATGCTGGACGGGAAGCGCGTTCTCCTGATCGTGGGCGGCGGAATCGCCGCCTACAAGTCGCTGGACCTGATCCGTCAGGTCCGCAAGGCCGGAGGGACAGTGACTCCGGTGCTGACGCGCGCGGCAATGGAATTCATCACGCCGCTCTCGGCTTCGGCACTTGCGGGCGAGAAAGCATATACCGATCTCTTCGACCTGACCGACGAGGCCGAAATGGGCCATATAGAGCTGTCACGCAGTGCGGACATCCTGGTTGTCGCGCCGGCCACGGCCGATCTCGCAGCCAAGATGGCGGGCGGGCATGCCGATGATCTGGCGTCGACGCTGTTGATGGCAACCGACACGCCAGTCCTGATCGCTCCGGCCATGAACATGCGCATGTGGCTTCACCCGGCAAACCAGCGAAACATGACCTCGCTTGAGAGCGACGGCGTCGCCCGCGTCGGGCCGTCCGAAGGGGAAATGGCATGCGGCGAATACGGCCCCGGGCGCATGGCTGAACCCGACGAGATTGTGGACGCCATCGTTGCGCAACTCGGTGCTGGGGCGCTTTCAGGCAGACATGTAGTGGTCACGTCCGGGCCAACGCATGAACCCATCGATCCCGTCAGGTATATCGCCAACCGATCTTCCGGTGCTCAGGGTTCGGCAATTGCCGCAGCGCTTGCGGGGCTTGGGGCAAAGGTCACGTTCGTGACTGGCCCGGCCGCCGTGCCGCCGCCGCTGGGCGTCACCGTGGTGCGGGTCGAGACAGCCCGTCAGATGCTTGACGCCGTCAAGACTGCACTTCCTGCAGATGCAGCCGTGTTCGCGGCGGCGGTGGCGGATTGGCATGTTGAGGCGGAATCCGGAACCAAGATCAAGAAGCGGGGCTCAAACAAGGGCCTGAATCTCAGTCTGGCTGAAAACCCGGACATCCTCGCGACTGTATCGCGCATGCGCAAGGGTCGCCCGGGTCTGGTCGTCGGCTTTGCGGCGGAGACCGACGACGTGATCGGAAACGCCAGGGCAAAGCTCAAACGCAAGCGGTGCGACTGGATCGTTGCCAATGACGTTTCGCCTGTGACAGGCATCATGGGCGGTGACGAGAACGCGGTGACCGTCATTGATCGGGCGGGCGAGGAAGCCTGGCCTCGCGCATCGAAGGAGCATGTGGCCCGCAGGCTCGCGCAGCGGATCGCCGACGCGCTTTCATGAAAGCCGAGATTGCCATGTCCTGGGCCGACGGCGCGGATCGAAGTCTCCCGCTACCGGCCTACGAATCTCCTGGTGCGGCCGGTGCCGATCTTCGGGCAAACCTGCCGAGGACGGATCGGCCCGGCATCGAGCTTGCGCCAGGGGAGCGTCGGCTGGTCCCGACCGGCCTGCACGTCAGGATACCAGACGGGTTCGAGATGCAGATCCGTCCACGTTCGGGCCTTGCGCTGAAAGAAGGGCTGAGCCTGGCGAACGCACCCGGCACTATTGACAGCGACTACAGAGGTCCCCTTGGCGTGATTTTGATCAACCTCGGCACCGACCCGGTGGTCGTCGAGCATGGCCAGCGCATTGCCCAGGCTGTCGTGTCGCCCGTGACACGGGCCAGATTCGAAGTTGTCGAGTCGCTTCCGGAAACGGTTCGGGGCGCGGGCGGATTCGGGTCGACGGGGCGCGTCTGATGGTGCTGGTCCTTGCCCTGGCCGCAGCGCTCTGGTTTGCGGGGCGGCTATTTCGAGTTCCCACGCGCGTGCGTCTCATCCTGCTTGCGGTTCTCTACCTGGCTGTGCTTTCGATGCAGCTTGTGCTCCCCGCGGGCAATTCATTGCGCGAAGCCACCGGCGGGTCGGCGACCGCGTGGATTGTGGTAGGGGCGCTGGCAGCGACGATTTGGGGATACTTGCGCGTCTTGCGCCACCTAAAAGGACGTGTTCGTCGCGATAACCGGGACGGGATGGATTCCAGCGCCTCGACCGCCGAAGTCGAGCGAAACGCGCGTCACATCGCCCTTCGCGAAATCGGCGGAACCGGACAGAAGCGACTGAAAGGTGCCCGTGTTCTGGTCGTAGGCGCGGGCGGCTTGGGCGCTCCGGTCCTTCAATACCTGGCAGCCGCTGGCGTCGGCACCATCGGCGTAATCGATGGCGACGCGGTCGAGAATTCGAATCTCCAGCGCCAGGTAATCCATTCAGATGCGCGAATCGGCATGCCAAAGGTGTTTTCGGCGCAGAAGGCGATGGCCGACCAAAATCCGTTCGTCAGCATCCGCCCCTACAACCGGAGGCTGACCCGCGAGATCGCTGCCGATCTTTTTGCGGACTATGATCTGGTCCTTGACGGAACGGATGACGTGGAAACCCGTTATCTGGTCAACGAATTCGCGGTAAAGGCAAGAATCCCATTGATTTCGGGCGCCATAGCGCAATGGGAAGGTCAGGTCAGCGTCTTTGATCCCGCGCGCGGAGGGCCTTGTTATGCATGCGTTTTTCCTAAACCTACGGCACCCGGATTGGCACCGAGCTGTGCCGAAGCGGGCGTTCTCGGCCCGTTGCCCGGTGTTCTGGGCACGATGATGGCGGTGGAGGCGATCAAGGTGATTTCCGGGGCGGGCGAGACGCTGAGGGGCAACCTGCTCATTTATGACGCGCTTTATGGGGACACGCGAAGCATTAAGCTTTCGAAGCGTCCGGATTGCCCGGTTTGTGCCTGAAATTCCGGGTTGAACATATGCGCAACAGTTTCCTTCTCAAGACGCGAACTTGGTGCTAATGTCCGTCCCTAAGGGCAAATCGAGCTGAAATGGCAATGAAAATGAGCGTCCAAGGCGAAAGGCAACGCCCGCTCAGGCTTTCCAACGGTGGCAAACAAGGGGTGAGAACCCAGTTTGGTGCATTGTGCTGGCGGCGGCGCGGCGACGAGATTCAAGTGCTTCTTGTGACTTCACGACGCCGAAAGCGATGGATCATTCCGAAGGGTTGGCCGCAGGATCGCGCCACGCCCGTGAAGGCCGCCGTGACGGAGGCCTGGGAAGAGGCAGGCGTAGAGGGCAAGGCAAAGGCGACATGCCTCGGAATTTTCAGCTATGACAAGACCGTCACGGCTAGGCAGGTTGCACCGTGCGTGGTCGCAATCTTCCCAATGCGCGTCAAGAAACTGCGCCGGGACTTTCCCGAAGCTTCCCAACGGAAGCGGAAGTGGTTTTCACTGGCCAAGGCAGCAACGCTTGTGAGCGAACCCGAACTGGCGGCGATCATAAGGCGCTTCGATCCAGCGAACGTGTGATCAGGGGTGCGATTTCTGTATGGCGGATGACGATTTTCCAGTACGCTGAAATCACACGATATTTTCGAGGCCGGATCCGTCGAGGGCCCCTGATCAGGCGGAATCCGCGAAAATTCGCCGTGCAGGCCGCGACTTTTCCATTTTC
>JAJDVJ010000178.1 GCA_022826205.1 Silicimonas sp.
GCCGATTACCTTGTCAGCGGTGGCAACAAAGTCGTGAGGCTTAAGGCTCGCGCTTGATTCGCGCCATGAGAATCACGAAGGCTTGTCCAATCATTCCCCCTAAAGTGTGACTTTAGGGGGAAAACGAATTTTTAAGAATTATGAGGAATAAAAAAGAAATAATAAGTAAAAAGAGGAAAAAAGAAGGAAAATAAAAATTGCCAATGCTCCAATTTCATCTTGGAGATGTCTTGACACGATTTCCGGCGGTCGTATTTTATCGTCTCAAGTCGGACTTTTTGAGAGGATGTTGTGCTCATGCCAGAAACGCACCCGCCAGAGACAGACCTGCCAGCCCTGCTAGCCCTGCCAGAAACAGCGCTGCTCAAAATCGGCGAGGTCGCCCAAATTCTCCGCATCGGTCAATCGACTGTTTTTCAGCACGTCGCTTCCGGCGACCTGCCAGCGCCGATCCGAATTGGCAAGGCCACCGAGGGCGGAGGCGCGGATCGTCGTCCTTCGAGATGGCGCAAAACTGACATCGATCAATACCTGGCTCGGAAGGTCGAAGAATCGACTGCCCAAACCCCCGCACTCGCTGCGGAATGAACTTAACCAGAAAGGGACACCGTGACGAAGACCTACACGCTGATATTCCAATTCCAGACTGCCGAAGCCGCGAAAGCGGCACACGCTCAAACGGAAGGATCGAAACTCAACGATGATGCTGCCGAAGATCAAACTTGGCTCACGCTTCCGAACATCACGCCGGAAGCGGCTTTCGCGTTCCATGAAAAGCACCAATCCGAGTTGGTAGCTAAGAGAGTCAGAAATGATTACGGTCAACTAGGTCCGTACACTATCGAACTAGTGACCTGAACGACCTTGGGGGGAGGTCTGATCCCCCCGGTTTCAAGGTGTCCATTTGACACCTTGAACGTTCCGAAAAGGAGGCGCGACGATGAATAGATCGAAAGTTCTCTGGGCTGCTTGCGCGGTGGCGTTCGTCCTGATCGTTTATCTCGCCACCCTGGAATGGAAGATTCTCAGGTTCGCGCTCAACCATGATCACACTGTGGGAGAAGTGGTCTACCTGCTCGCTGTTCCGCCCATCCTCGGGATCGCCGCAATCATGTGCGTCCTGATCTTCGCCGTGTTCCGGGAATAGGCAAGGCAAAGAAAAAAGGCGGCTTTCGAGCCGCCTTTTTCGTAAGTTGCCGAAGCTCAGCCGTCCTTGGTAGATGACTTAAGCAGTAGCAAAATTGCGATGATGAGCACGGGATGCAGCATGTGCGAATCCAATTTGCCTGTTAGGTCAAAATCCACTTCGCGATTCAGAGCGCTATTCAACATGTCGCGTTCTTCGGCATTGAATTCAATCTTCATCGTGTAAGGTCCTCCCCTTGTTGGTGTCGCGAGCCGGGCGCTCGCCCGGCCATTGGTCGGCGCTTTCCTGGCTTTCGTCAACCAGTACGCCCGAATCCGGCCTGAATCGGTCGATACAGGGGTCCGAAAATGGCTCTCTCGTTGATCTCGTGACTGTTTGACGGGTCATAGCACGACGAGCGCAACGCTACGGACCATGAAAACAAGTCGAATCGGGAATCGGGTGCCGGAACCAGGCGGACGGGAACCCAATTGGAGCTAAGGCTCCCGCCCATGGCGGAAGTGTCATGCCAATGTCTCGGAGTCAAATGGGCCGCGCCGGAAAGGCAACAAACCGACGCGGCCCAAGGCCAGGCAACACATTGCCGCTGTGTGTCATGCCATCATGAACAAGCCTGGCCATTCGCACCTGTCACGCCGTCGAAGGCGCGTCAACGGCGGTTGCGCAACCTCACCTTGGCAGCACACGCCCGACACCGCGTCGAACGGCGCCGCCCGTAGTGCTCATGCAGGGCATCATCAAGCGGCGAGTCGGACGGCTCGACAGGCGCGGCGCAGTCGATGCACAAGCCCGCTGCCCGTCGCCGCTCGCGCATGGCTCTCACGCGATCCGCCGATGTCGTCTTTGGTTTCTTCACTGGTCGTTACCTTTCAAGTTTGGAAGGGGCGGGGATATTGTGAAAATCCCCGCCCCGATTGCGTCAAGCCCGCATTGGCATCTGCACAACCGTCAAGTCCGAATTGTCACGCGGCTTGAGCGTGTAGATATCCGTGACGGGCGACAGGTGAGGCGGCTTGTCCGAGTCCTTGTCGATGAATGCTTTCAGCGTTGCTTGCGGCATCACCTTGGCAAGGTCCTTCAGGTAGACAACGTTCATGCCAAACACGGCAGGGACTTCCCATCCGAGCGACGGAACATCAACGTCACCGACTCGCGGGCGATCGGGATCAAAAACCGCGATCTTCTGATACGAATCCGTCATCGATGCTGCCCGTTGAACGTCCGAATTGATAGCCGCAAGGTCCAAGTCAACGGCAACGTTCCAATCATCCGGCATTACCCGCTGATAGTCGGGGTACGTCCCTTCAACAGACCGGGAAGTCACTTCCCATTCCATCCCTTCAGAGCATTGCGCCTTGAAGGTCGACCGGTTTTCGTCTGCCGTCATGACGATGCTTGAAGCCGGAAACTTGGATTGCAGCTGCAGCAGAGCCAACAGCGACTCGCGGCGCAGGATGAACCCCGGATTGCCCGCGTGTTCACGCCAAGACGCGACAGCCTCAGGCGCAAGCGCAAAGTCAGTGTCACGCGCCGCAAGCCTGTGCCCGTCCGTCGCGACAAGCCGGAGATTCCCGTTGCGGCACTCGAAAAGCGCACCGCGCAGATAGTAACGGGCATCTTCAGTTGCCATTGCGAACGCAACATCATTCAACGCGGCCGCAAAGTCAGAGCCGTTCAGCACGATCGAAGGCGTGATTGCCTCAAGCGTGGTCGGATGCGGCAACTTGCTCTCAACAACCGCAAAGCCGTTGATCCGCATTCCGGCAAGCTCAATCGCGCCGCTTTGCCCTTTGATAGCAATCCGCAGGTCTCGAAGCGTCGAAGACAGATAGGCGCCGGCCAGATTGCAATCACGGATCCGAACATGGCCGGACCTGGTGTTGGCCCTGAACTCGGCGCAACTTATCGAGACTGGCAAGCGATCCTGGCTCACCTTCTCAATGTATGGATAGGTCGAATTCTCGACCGTCCTTCCGAATGTCGCCGCGACAGTAAGCATACCGCGCAACTTGGTTGCTTTGATGGTAGTCATTGCTACTTTCTCCAATTTTGCGGTTGCGATCCGCCCGTTGTCTCATCAGTAGGGTAGCTATCCCTATACGCGCCCGAAGGCGCGTTTCGACGTTCAATCATCTTCAGGAAACATGATAGTGATTACAGGCTCGCCCTCGTCGCCGCCTCCAATCGCGACAATCGGAAAGTGCTTGCGCGGTGCGCGGTGACTGTCGCGCAGGTCCTTGCGCACGTCACGGACAAGCACACACATGGTTATGCGGTTTTGATCGGTGGCCTTGGCGGCGTACAAGTGCGCCATCCAGACAAGATCCCAAAGTCGGCCAGTCTCGTCCTGGAATCCCCTGTAGCCGTCAGGCAACGCAACAATGCGATCCCAGACGGTGCGCGTCACGGCAACGGGAATCTTGAAACCCGCTTCGCGCGCGGTTTCCGTCACGTCTACAAGTGTGCCGTCATCAATGGCCTGGCTTCGCGTGTAGGCCGAGATCACAGGTCCGAAAAACTCTGTCATGTCGTATGCATTCATTTCCTTGCTCCAATTTGGTGACGGTTGCGATCCGTCATTGCCATCATCAGGGGTAGAGCGACTACCCGACCTGCCCAGATCGGGCAGGTTTCGGCATTATGCGGCAACGGCAAGCCTTGGCGCCTCTTCGATTGTCCCTGCCTTGTCGAGAAGCCAATCACATGCGGCTTGCGCCGCACTCGCTGCCTTGAAAATGGCTCGATTGTCATTCTTCAATACCTTGAGCCATTCCTTGATATAGGCGGCGTTCTCTTCAAACCGTGGTTCAATCCCAAGCATTGCCCCGGCGAATGCGCTACCGAGTTCGGCAATCAGTTCCTCTTTCGCATAGACGGATTGGGAAAAACTGTTTGCCAAATCACGGTCGAGTCTGTGTTTTGCGCCTGTCGCATGGATGCTTTCATGCAGCAGGACTCCGGCGTAGCTCTTGGTATCGCTGAAGCACTCTTCAGGCGGCATGTGCACCGCGTCTTTTCCCACGTCATAATAAGCACGGCTTGCGCCCGACACATCAAGACCAATTCCAAGTCTCGAAAACCAAGACTTGATGCCCTCAACGTCTGGCGCCTCCCTCGGTTCAGGCGTTTCAGGCCGGTACTTGTCCGCCAAGTCCGCAACCTGATCGGCATTGAATACCGAATAGGCGCGGAGATAGTTGAAGCGTGTAGGGTCGCCGCCGTCATCGGATTCGCGGACCACGGTACCGACCTTGATAACCGTTGCGCCGCGTTCTCCCTTGCGCACCTGTCCGCCAAGCGATTGCGCTTGCCGGTACGTCATCCAAAAAGGTGACGTGTATCCCCTCATCATGGCTTGATGCCAAAGCGCAACCACGTTGACTCCCCTGTATGGGGTTCCACATGATCGCAAGGGCAGGGAAATGCCCGCGCCGCCATCGTCCCAAGGCTTGCGCCAAGGAATCGTCCCTTTCTCAATTTCCGCTATGATCCCGGCAGTGATTTTCTGGCAGATGGAGTCCGCCTTCGATTTTCCGTTAGTCATGATGTTTGCTCCAATTTAAATGATGCAAGTGCGCATCTGAATGCAGCGTCACCATTGGCAACGCTGCATTGGGCTACACACTGTGACCCCATTCCATGAACTGACGGTCAATCGCCGCTATCCGCTCAACGCATTCCATCCGCTCTATCTCAAGAGCTTCAATCAATGCGTCCCTTGCGAACTCATTCATCTCATCCGCCGTGAATGCCGGAAACGTAACCCGATTGTCGCCGCGATCCGTCATGACTCATCTTCCCAAGTCCAAGGCGAAAACCTGCACTTGGCAAGGTTGCCGTCATCGTCCTGCTTGAAAAACGCCACGCTTGCGCCGTCCAAAGTGTGAACCATCGAAGTGCAGTCAGTACCATGCTCTTTCTGTGCCCAAACGTCGGCTTCCTGAACGATCATGTGACCGGGCAGATTGGCACTCCAAAAGGTGCAGTTGTAGAGGCGTCCACCCGTCAGGATGGTTCTATGCCGCTGATTGTGACGTTCACGCGCCGCAGCGTATTCGGTCACGGTCATGCAGTTGTCGCGTATCGACTGATACCGCCTAACCAAGGTCAATTCTGTCATGTCTCTTGCTCCAATTGTCGCGACCGATTCGGCCACATGCCGTTACAATATCGCATGTTACAACTTAGCGCAAGGGTAGGGACACTATGTCCCTAGTCAGGGGTAGGGGCAGAATGTCACTAGGGACACCATGTCCCTAGCGGTAGGGACACCATGTCCCTACAGGTAGGGACACCATGTCCCCCAAACCATCATAGAACCATCAACTAACCATCAGGTGAACCCAGTACCGCGCAAAACGCGCAGCGCATTCGCGTGACAGATGCTTGCTCAATCGCTACATTCATCGGCAAACGAGATGCAGAACAATCACACAGGCCAACCCATGAACGCACACACAAGCGAAACATCTCTTGATGCAAGTCACGCACTCGAAATTCCTCACGGGCATCTTACGAGAAAGCAAATAATCCTGGCACACCGCCTAGCAGCAGGTGACGGCATCACAGAAGCGTCACGGGCTGCAGGCTATTGCGACCATTCGATGGGAAGCAAAGCGGCGAAGAATCCGCATGTCGCGGCACTCATTACGGAAGTCAGGCGACGGGCAGCAGTCACGACCGGACTCACGCTCGAATACGTCTGCTCAAAGCACCATGAGATTATTGAGACATCGGACGATCTAGCCGCCAGGCAGCGATCTCTAGCCGCCGTAGTGGACATTCTCGACTTGCGCCAGGTAGCGAGAGACAGCGGCGCGACACGCTGGCAGCGTTTGAGCGATGAAGACTTGGACAATGAGTTGGAGCGATTGCAACGCGCCGTGGACGTGACGCCGCAACTACTGCCAGCGGATCAGGCCGGATAAGCGGTCTGTTTCTGGCATGGAAACGCAACTTCCCATGAATGGCCTTGATTTATTGGCCTTTCACTTGATTGATGCAGTGCTTTTCCAAAGTCACGTCCAAATCAACGTCTGATTTGATGCGCGATCCGGCAACAGTCGCGGCAATCTCTGTGTCCTGCCCGTGTGCGGAAAAAAAAATGCGACCCGCCCCGTCTTCATATATCGAAAGCGTAAAGCCGGCGCCCCCGTAGTGGAACAAGTCCGGTCATCTTGCTCCGCAACTACTTTTGGAAGGCGCGTGCATGTATACTGTTGCAGATTTGCAAGCCTGAAATCTGAATTTCCACTTCGTTTGGGACGCACGGTTGTTGGGATCCGACATGGATGGCATACGAGATGTTGCGGTGCATGGTCACCGCTTGTTCACAACCATCAGGAGAATGAAGATGAAAAGAGTATTTTTGGCCTCTACGGCGCTTGTGATGTCAGCGGGAATCGCGGCGGCCGAAGTCAGCGTAGGCGGCGATGCCCGCATGGGCGTAAAGAGCGACAAAGGTGCCGATGCCGTTTTTAGCAGCCGCATCCGTATCAGCTTCTCGGCTTCCGGCGAGACGGACAACGGCCTTTCGTTTGGCGGATCGATCCGCGCCGACAACGCCGGTGCTTCCGAGAAAGATGGCGGGAGCGGCGCCAACGGCATGGCAGGCAGCGTCTTCGTCGCTGGCCCGTTCGGCAATGTTTCCATTGGTGACACTGACAGTGCCGCAAAGGCAGCCGTCGGCAATACCGGTGGCGTAGGCTATACGGGAATCGAAGCAGCACAGGTCCACTACTTGAGCACGACTACGCCAAATGCGCTTTGGGACTACAAAATGGGTGACCTGTCGCTGAAGGCCTCGGCTGGCAACCCTGATTCCGACGATGACCGGATGTTGAGTGGAGCCGTTGGCTACAGCATCGGCACTGTTGCAATCGGGGCTGGCGTCGAAAGAGCGGGCAACATGCAAAACGTTGTTGCCAGCGCCAGTGCCGGGCTTGGCGATGCAAACGTCAAGGTGATTGTCGGTTCCTATGATAGCGGTATGGAAGGTTCTGAGAATCAAGAAAATTACAGCGCGATCGCGTCCTTCGATGCCGGTGCAGCCACCTTCAAGGCTTACTTCGGGAGCAACACGAGCGACCAAGATAACTTTGGCATTGGGATGGCTTACGACCTCGGCGGAGGCGCTTCTATAGCAGCCGGGTTCGCTGATGGCGACCACCCCGACTTTTCCGAAGGCCCGACCTTCGATCTCGGCATCACGATGGGCTTCTGAGGCAGACACCCATCGCTGTGCGCCGTGAGGGCGCGCAGAAACGAAACTATCAATGAAGGATGAAACAATGAGAAGTTTCAAAACTATCCTTTCCGCAGGCTTCCTTGCGAGTGCGCTTGTGCTTGCGGGCTGCGGCGGAGGCAGCGACGGCGATACGATGTCCGCCGATGAAATGGCTGCGATGGAGGTCGAAAAGCAGAAGATGGAAGCCGATATGGCGATCAGTGCTGCGGTTGATGCGGCTATCGACTTGGATCCCACCATGGCCACCGGAGAAGAAGTCATGGCCGTCGAGGCTTTGATTTCGACCGCAAACACGGAGATCATGGATCTTCCTGAAGCGGATCGGTCCGCAGCAATGGAAATGCTGGCGGCTGCCCAGAACATCGTGGACACTCAGAATGCGCGTCTGGTCGCGGCTGCAGAAGCGGAACGGCTTGCGCAGGAAAAGGCCGACGCCGATGAAATGGCTGCGATGGAAGCCGAGAAGAAGCGCATGGAGGACGAAGCCGCAAAAGCCAAGGAAATGGCGGTGACGGCCGCGAAGCTGTATGCGGCGATTAACCCTGTCATGCATATGGACTCCACCAATACTGCAGCCGTGGAGACGGACGGATCTTCAGTAGCTTTTGGTTCGGCTGCAACGCTCGAAAAGGGTGCTATGGTTGCCGCCTTGGGCGATTGGGATGGCTACAGCTACATGGCTGACGATCATGAGGCGACAGTCTATGCAATGATGTCTGATGTGATGGAAGGACCGCCGCTGTCCGCCGATACCACCAACTTTAACGCAGAAACCGGAGAGTTTGCCATTTCGAATCCTAGTAGCGTTACGGCAAATGTGGCAATTACGAGCTTCACTAGGACTTCGGGAAAGCAGGAATTCCCGCTGGGTGACAACATGGCACGTGTCATGTTGGGAGGCACGTATCAAGGAGTGGCAGGCGACTACTACTGCGCTCCGACGGATGCCAACACCAAGTGCTCGGCATCTGTGGCTGCTGAAGGTTTGACGCTTGGCGGCGGAGACTGGGTATTCAAGCCCGATGATCCCGACGCTTCGACCACTGAAACGCCAGGAAGCGTAACCTACGCATTCGGTTGGTGGCTCAATGAAAGTGGCGACTCCGCTATGGCCACGGCGTTCACGCAGGCGCCTGCTGCTACTATTGACACTTCCGGTTTGCATGGAGAAGCAACTTACAAGGGTGTCGCTGCGGGCAAGTACGCTTTGCACGGCCTTGGCGATAACAACGATGCAGGCGACTTCACTGCAGAAGCCAATTTGACGGCCACGTTTGGCGGCTCAACTGGACATAGCATCAAGGGAACCATTAACGGGTTCATGGGTGCGGACGGTGAAGCCAGAGACTGGTCGATCGCCTTGGGCGAGAATGTTCTTGCAGCAGATGGAACGGTCACGGCTACCCTAGATGATGGATCCACAGAAGGCGTCAATGAGTCGATGACAACCGTGTGGACCATTGGTGGCGCGGCGGCTCCGGCCGCGGGATCGTGGGATGGTTCGCTTCACGGCAGTGATGACGGCGGAACGCCTACTCACGCAGTTGGCACCTTCGGAGCCGGATACAACAATGTCGGCAAGATGGTCGGTGCTTTCGGTGCAGAGCTAGACGACTGATCTGATCTAAAATCAGGTCACAAACGACAGGCCCCGGCGTTAACGCGCCGGGGCTTTTCCTTTATCTTTTCTCCTTGAGCCATGTCCCTGTGTGTGCGGGGACACCACGCCCATGCGGCAATCGCCGCCAACACTCACGCCATGTCCATGCCCACCGGGGAAACCAAAACCTCTCATTGTTTCATCCTTCATAGGTTGGCCATGTCCCCGATAAGGGTGGCCGGGTCCAGACGGACTTACGATGGCCGTTTGGGCGCCTTGCGGTCCGGGACCGCGTGACGCTTCACGAGGCGCCATGGCACGCCCCGATAATGCGGCAAGCTAAACAGGCGTGAACCCGGCTGTAAAGCGGAAAAATCTGAACTCAAATGCCGTGATTGACGGCAATCAATCAGCCAATTGATATTTGTCAATTGACCGTATAGTTACATCTGCAACTAATTTGCGGAGGGTTTGTCCGCGTGGTTGCTGTTTCCGGGAAATTGTCGCGGGAGGACAAGGCTCGTGCTGCGGAGCTTCTTGAGGAGAAGTTGCGGCGGAACGCGCACCGGGACTTGCTGAGTTATGCGCAGTACATGATCCCGAATTACCGGGTGAATCATCACCACGAGAAAATTGCTCAGGCATTGATGGATTGCGAGGCGGGTCTGATCGACCGGCTGATGATCACGACGCCGCCCCGGCATGGGAAGTCACTGTTGGCGAGCGTGATATTCCCCGGCTGGTACATGGGCCGGAATCCAGGCAACGAGGTCATTGCCGCCGCGTATGGCAAGGAGTTGATAAGCGGGTTCGGGCGTCGTTTGCGGAACATGGTTCGGGACGAGCGGCAGTCAGACATATTCGGGCCTGAGGCGGCATTGAGTCCGGAGAGCCGCGCCCGTGACATGTGGCTCACGAATGCTGGGGGCGTTTACCGGGCCTCTGGCGTAGGCGGCGGCATCACCGGCTTTGGGGCGCACGCCGGGATAATAGACGATCCTGTCAAGAGCATCGAGGAGGCGGACAGCCCGACGGTCCAGCGGGCGAATTGGCTTTGGTATCAGACGGACTTTTACAGCCGGATCATGAAGGGCGGCTTCATCGTCGTCATCCAGACGCGATGGCACGAGGAGGACCTGGCGGGGAAGCTGCTGGAGGCCGAGGAGGAGGGCGGCGACGTTTGGCACAAGGTGCACTTTCCGGCGATCAACGAGAAGGGGGAGGCGCTTTGGCCGGATGAATACCCCGTAAAGCACTTCGACCGGATCAGGGCGCTGCCGGACATGACGGCCCGCATGTTCAACGCCTTGTATCAGGGCAATCCGCTTCCCGAGGAAGGGAACCTTTTTCAGGACAGTTGGTTCAAGACCTACGCGAAGATGCCGGACACGGGGCGGATGCGGATTTACGGGGCGTCTGATTACGCGGTGACGTATGGGGGCGGGGACTACACGGTGCACGTTGTCGTGGGCGTCGACGCGGATGATCACATATGGGTGCTCGATTTCTGGCGTGCGCAGGAGTCGTCGGACGTGTCGGTTGATGCGCAGCTCATGCTCATGGACAAGTGGAAGACGCTGATCTGGGCCGAGGAGAGCGGGCAGATATTGAAGTCGATCGGGCCGTTTCTTCAGAAGCGTCAGCGGGAGTTGAAGGCTTGGGGCTACAGGAAGCAGTTTTCGTCGGCGTCTGACAAGGCGCAGCGTGCGCAGTCGTTCGTGGCCGCGATGGCGTCCGGTCGCGTTTCGTGGCCTGGCTCCGCGCCGTGGTATCCTGCGCTGAAGTCCGAATTCTTGAAGTTCCCGCTTGGAAAGAACGACGACCAGGTTGATGCGTTCAGCCTTGTCGGGCGGCTGATCTCTTCGATGGCGTCCGGCGAAAAGAGGCCGGGGCCTGAGGGGCAGATGGCGGCGATTCGCGTTGGCGACGGGGAGTTGCCGAAGGGTCTTCGGGACTACACGTTTGGCGAGGTTGCTGAGGACACGATGCGCCGGAGCAGGGAGCGGAGGCGGCAGATGCACTACGCTTGATATATGTCATGTTAATGGTTAACATTTGTCAATCACTTGGGAAGGGCAGCGATCGATGTATGAATTCTGGTTTCACCCGATGACGCAACTTTGCTTCGGATTTTATCTGGGCCTGACTTGGCGGTGGACCTGGCGAACTTTGAAGAACCTCCTTTTTGGGGATGACGGGGACGACACCGGATTTTCCATGAAGTCGCATGAATGGTTTATTCGCAGAACGGGCAAAAAGTTGATGTAGGCGATCCGCAATGCCCGAAAATTCATCCGCAGTCGGCGTTGAAAGTCCGAAGGACTTTGGAACCAAGGTTTCTTGGTGGGACGCGGAGCTTTCGACGGCTGAAAAGGCGACAAGGGCCTGGCGCGAGGACGCCAAGAGAATTTCCGACCGGTACACGCTCGAAACCCGCAAGCAGGCGGGCGGCATCTTTGACGACTACCTTGACGGTCGTTTCAACATTCTCTGGAGCAACGTCGAGATCATGAAGACCGGGGTGTACGGCCGCGAGCCGATTCCGGTCGTGAAGCGGATGCACCGCGATCCTGATCCGGTTGCGCGGGTCGCGTCGGAGATGCTTGAGCGCGCCGTCAAGAACGAGATGGAGCGCAACGAGCGGATGGGCTGCGGCCTGGACGAGGTTCTGCGGCGCGCCACTCAGGACCTGATTCTGGCTGCGCGAGGCGTGGCATGGGTCCGGTATGAGCCGGACATGGAGGGATCGACGGTCCTGGACGAGCGGTGTCCGGTCGACTTCGTGACCTGCGGCCGGTTCCTGCATTCCCCGAAGGCGAACTGGTCCGAAGTGGTCCGGGATGGCTGGGTGGCTCGTGAGGTTGACATGACGCGGGAGGCCGGTGTCGCCCGCTTCGGTGATATATTCGAGAAGGTTCCGTTGCGCGAGCAGGGCGGCGAGAGCGATCACGACCCGATGGATGACGGCTACATGGAAGCGATCGGCCGTGCGTCCGTTTGGGAGGTCTGGGATGCCCGGACGCGGCGCGTGGTCTGGATTTCCCGCGACATGAAGGATCGCGTTCTTGACGAGCGCGAGGACCCGTTGGGGCTTGAGGGGTTTTTCCCGTGCCCGAAGCCCGCGTTCGGAACGCTTCCCAATGACAAGCTCGTGCCGACGCCGGACTATCTGCAGTATGCGAAACTTGCGGAAGAACTGGACCAGCAGACTCACAGGATCGACCGGCTGACCAACGCGCTGCGGGCGAAGGGGTTTTACGATTCATCCCTGCAAGGTCTCGAACGTCTGCTGAACGAAGACAACGACGTGATGGTCGCGGTTGACAACATCCAGGAACTTTTCGGCAAGGGTTCCGGTGGCGGTCAAATAACCGGAGTCGTGCAGTTCCTGCCCATTGCCGAGATCGCCAAGGTGCTGATCGCGCTTTACGATGCAAGGGACAAGACGAAGCAGACGCTGTACGAGATTTCGGGGATTGCCGACATTCTGCGGGGGGCCGTGGATCCACGGGAGAAGCTGGGCCAGAGCCGGATGAAGTCGCAGAACGCGGGACAGCGGATCGAGACGAAGAAGCGCACCATCGAGCACCTTGCCCGCGACCTGATCAGGATCCAGGCCGAGATCATGTGCGAGCACTATTCGCCGGAGCGGCTTCGGGAACTGTCGGGCTTTGATTTCATGCCGATGATCATCCAGTTGCGGCAGAACGCACCTGAATTGGTTGAACAGGTCTTTGCCAAGGCGCTGTCGCTCTTGCGGGACGAAAAGACGCGGGGTTTCCGTGTCGAGATCGAAACGAACAGCACGGTTCTTGCCGACGACACCGAGGAAAAGGAACAGCGCATGGAGTTCCTGAGGTCAGTGGGCGAATTCCTTGGCCAGGCGCTGCCGGTGATGAAGGAGGCGCCTGAGATGGCGCCGATTCTGTCGCAGATGCTTCTGTTTGCCGTCAGGAGCTTCCGTTCGGGCCGTCAGCTTGAGGGCGTGTTCGAGGAAGTCATTCAGCGGATGCAGCAAGGCCAGGGCCAGCCTGGCGAGAGCGAGCGTCAGCAGCAGATGCAGGGCGAGCAGCAGCAGCAGTCGGCGCAGATCAGGCAGGCCGAGATGCAGGCGAAGATGGTTGAGATGCAGGCTGCCACGAAGTCGAAGGCGCAGGACGCACAATTGAAGATCGCGACGACGAAGGCGCAGGCCGATGCTGAAGTGCAGAAGGCGGAGCTTGAGATTGCGGTCGAGCAGGCGAAGGCGCAAGCCGAGATCATGAAGATGGAGGCCGAGCTTGAGAAGGCTCGTAAGGAGCTTGAGATGAAGGAGCGGGCAGCGATGACGGAGGTTGCGGCATGAGATATCCTCGCAAGATCATAGAGAACGACGCTTCCAAGAAATGGTGGGAGATCAGTTTCAGGCGAACGGAAGACACGGGGCAAATTCCGGACCCGGACCATATCAAGGCTGACTTCA